>JAABTO010000096.1 GCA_011389835.1 Desulfotignum sp.
TGAACTGACCGCCCATCAGGCCCATGCGGACCCCGGTGTCTTCCTTGCACAGAAACGGCGGCAGCCCGGTGCTGTGGGCCGCATCCATGAACCGGTCGATGCGGCGGTCGGACACCACCCCGAGATTCACCATGGAAATGCCCAGGCAGTCCATGGCAAAGGAGATGGGCTGGCCGTGAAAATGGCCGTTGTGGATAAAGGTATCGAATTCAGTGAATATCAGCGGATTGTCGTTGCTGGAATTCAACTCCCGCAACAGTACTTCATGGGCATGATTCACCGCTTCTTTGGTGGGGCCTACAAACTGGGGCGTACAGCGAATGGAATAAGCGTCTTCCACCGGAATATCAGCCACGGAAATGCCTTCGTGTTTTTTGAGCACGGCCTGGAGCTTGAGGGACAGTTCCAGTTCATCAATGGCTAGCTCGGATCCGGTGAGCAGTTTGGTCAAGTTCATGGCGGTGGCATACTGGCCGGGGTGGTATTTTTGTTCATGGACCCGGACATCGAACGGATTGATCCGCCCCATCAGGGTCTCGATGGCGAATGCGGCAATGATGTCCGAATTCTTTAACGTATTGGTGGCTTCGGTGATCACGGTGCAGGCCAACCCCACCATGGCAGAGGTCCCGTTGATCAACGACAGCCCTTCTTTGGCGTTCAGGTGCATCAGTTTCACACCGGCCGCATCCATGGCCTGTTTGCCGGGCATTACCTGTCCTTTGTACCGGGCCTTCCACTCGCCGAACCCGACAGCGGCAATGCATCCCAACGGTCCCAGATCCCCGCTGGTGCCCAGGGACCCTTTCCGGGGAACCAGCGGAAAAACCTGTTTGTTGATCATGTCCAGATAAATCTTGAGGTTTTCTTCCTTGATACCGGAATACCCGCGACACAGAGAATTGGCCCGGGCGATCATGAAAATTCGCACCAGTTCGTCTTCAAACGGCTCGCCTACCTGGGTGGTGATGCTTCTCACCAGGTTTTTCTGAAAGTCGTTGTCCCGCTCCTTGGGCAGCAGATGGTCCACCAGCCCGCCGCAGCTGGTGTTCACACCATAAATGCAGCGCTCCTCATTGGCCCAGGTATCCACCAACTTGCGGCATTCCCGGATTTTGGGCCAGTTGTCTTCTTTGACTTCCACCGGCATGGACAGATCGTGTCCGGCCTGCATCAGTTCCTCGATGGTCAAGGTATACCCGTCCAGAATAAGGCGATTGTCTTTGATCGGCATAGCGTCCTCCTAAAAATTATATGGTTGGCTGTGATGGTTATCTTCAGGGAATATCTTCAGACACCGGATCGAACCTTTTTCAGCTTTTCCCTGGTTCAAACCTAACCAGATCCCGGATTCATTGTCAAGAAATTATTTTAATTTTATAAGGATTTTTTTTGATTTAATGGTAAATTATTCCAAATATCTATCTTGATGTGCTTAATTTTTAACTTTTTGGCCATATATACCTTATTTTTATAAAAACTTCTGGCTTTAAAATCACAGAAAAAATAGACGCCCGTCAAGAGTGACAACCCCAAGGATACGCCGGTCAGGCGCATTTCATGAAGACGTCACTTCACAACCGCATCGTCCACCCGGTTTTTGATACCATTTATTTTGCCGCACGAAGAAAAGAACAGATCTGTGAACTATGAAATATAGTGTAAAAGCGCCTTGTGAAGCGGATCCAGACATCCGGAATAAAAATGATCGCATTTTGGAAGGATTTGAAATTTCGGCCTGATCCGCCATCGATCGATGTGGGCCTGGACCTGTTTCGGCGGAGCGATCTCATCGTTCTCCCCGGTGATGATCAGGCCGGTGAACGGCAACGTGTCGATATCGTCAAATGACATGAACGCCACCGGCGGTGAGATCATGATATGGTCGGTGATATCGCAGCCGCCTGCCACCACCGACGCGTTGATCCGGGAGCCAAAGGAATATCCGGCCAGAACCAGGGTCTTGCATCCCCGGTCTTTCAGAAAACCCAAGGCTTTGGTGACATCGCTTTGCTCGCCCTGGCCGTTGTCATACATGCCGGTGCTGCCGCCGGTGCCCCGGAAATTGAACCGCAGGGTGGTGAAGCCTTTCCGGGCAAACACCAGGGCCATCTCACCCACCACCGGATTGTCCATGTTTCCCCCGTACAGCGGATGGGGATGGGTGATCACCACGCCCCGGTCGTCAGACCCTTCCGCCAGCATGCCCTGAAGCCGGATGGTCTGGTTCTGGATGATCACCGCATTTTCCATGAAAAGTTCTCCTTGACCCGGCCGGCTGGCGGGTGTCAGGCTGCGCGGGGCAGCGGTCTTATTTTTTGGCGTTTTTCAAAGATGCCCGGATAAACGCCTTGAACAGGGGGTGGGGATCCATGGGCCGGGATTTGAATTCCGGATGAAACTGACATCCCAGATACCAGGGATGATCCCCCAGTTCAATGATCTCCACCAGCTCATGATCCGGAGACATCCCGGAGATGATCAGCCCGGCTTTTTCCAGACGTTCCCTGTAAGCATTGTTGAATTCATACCGGTGGCGGTGGCGCTCTGAAATGTTTTCCTGCTTGTAGGCATTGTAGGCAACCGTATCAGGCATGAGCCGGCAGGGATAGGCACCTAAGCGCATGGTGCCCCCCTTGTCCGATGTTTCATCCCGCTTTTCCACCTGGCCGGTCTGCTGATCCACCCATTCCTTCATCAGATAGATGACCGGAAAAGGGGTGTCCTGATCAAATTCCTCGCCGTTGGCATCCTCCATGCCGGCCAGATGCCGGGCCACCTCGATCACGGCCATGTGCATGCCCAGACAAATCCCGAAATAAGGCACCTTGTTTTCCCGGGCATACCGGGCCGCCAGAATTTTACCTTCAATCCCTCTGGAGCCGAAGCCGCCGGGCACCAGAATTCCGTCACTGCCGGACAGCACTTGAGTCACATTTTCTTCGGTCAGGCTCGTGGAGTCCACAAACTGCAGATTGACTTTGGCTTCATTGGAAATTCCGCCATGGGTCAATGCCTCGTTCAGGCTCTTGTAGCTTTCCGTGAGATCCACATATTTGCCCACAATGGCAATGTTGACGCTGAATCGGGGATGTTTGAGATTTTCAACCATCTCCCGCCATTCATCCAGGCGCGGACTTCTGGCCCAGATATTGAGCTTTTTTAAGATCTTGGTGCCCAGACCTTCCTTATTATATACCAGAGGCACCTCATAGATGCAGTCCACATCCTTGGCCGTGAACACGGCATCGGATTCCACATTGCAGAACAGCGCGATCTTGTCCTTGATATCCTGGGACAGGTAGTGTTCGGTCCGGCACAACAGGATATCCGGCTGGATCCCGATGCTGCGCAGCTCTTTGACACTGTGCTGGGTGGGCTTGGTCTTGACTTCGCAGGCGGTCTTGATATAGGGCACCAGCGTCAGGTGAATATAGATGACATTGCCGGCCCCGGCATCCGCCTTGAACTGACGGATCGCCTCCAGAAACGGGAGTGATTCGATGTCCCCGATAGTGCCGCCAATCTCCACGATCACCACATCCACGTCACCGGACACCAGACAGATGCTCTGCTTGATCTCATCGGTGATATGAGGAATCACCTGCACCGTCCCCCCCAGGTACTCCCCTTTGCGCTCCTTGGTGATCACCTGGTGATAGATTTTTCCAGTGGTGAAGTTGTTGTTTTTTCCCAGCCGGGCATGGGTGAACCGCTCATAATGCCCTAAATCCAGATCGGTTTCAGTCCCGTCATCCGTAACATAGACCTCTCCGTGCTGAAACGGGTTCATGGTGCCGGGATCCACGTTGATGTACGGATCCAGTTTCTGAATGGTGACGGTCAATCCCCGGCTTTCCAGCAGCATCCCGATGGCGGCGGAGGCCAGTCCTTTTCCCAGGGATGACAACACCCCGCCGGTGACAAAAATATATTTGGTATTTTCAGCCATAATCCTTATCCAAAAAGATGAGTCATAAAACAGGCGCCGGCGCCCAGCCGTTCCTCGATGCGGATCAGTTGATTGTACTTGGCCACCCGGTCGCTTCGAGACATGGAACCGGTCTTGATCTGCCCGGCATTCACGCCGACTGCCAGATCCGCAATAAAGGTATCCTCGGTTTCCCCGGACCTGTGGGATATCACGGTGGTATATCCGGAGTCCTTGGCCATCTGGATGGTGTCCAGGGTTTCGGTCACTGTGCCGATCTGGTTGAGTTTGATCAGGATGGCATTACCGATCCCGGCTTCGATGCCTTTTTTGAAAATATCCGGGTTGGTGACAAAAATATCATCGCCCACAATCTGAATCCGATCCCCCATGCGCTCGGTCATCCGTTCCCAGGCATCCCAGTCGCCTTCAGCCAGGCCGTCTTCAATGGAAAACAACGGATACTTCTCGATCAGTGTTTCATAATAATCCATCAACTCGTCAGCGGACAGATCCCTGCCTTCGGACAGAAAATGATATTTGCCATCCTTGTAGAATTCAGACGCCGCCGCATCCAGTCCAATACCGATATCCCTGCCCGGCCGGTATCCTGCCGCCTCAATGGCGGAAATAATATACTCGATGGCCTGTTCGTTGGACTTCAGGTCCGGGGCGAATCCCCCTTCATCTCCGACACCGACGGTCAGTTTGTTTTTCTTGAGAATATTTTTCAGGTGATGAAAGGTTTCCGCGCCCATGCGCACGGCTTCCAGAAAAGAGGCCGCACCAAACGGCAGAATCATGAACTCTTGGATATCCAGGTTGTTGGCGGCATGAGCGCCACCGTTGATAATGTTCATCATGGGCACCGGCAGGATACGGGCATTGATGCCTCCCAGATGTTGATACAGGGGCAGGTCACAGGCCTGGGCCGCTGCCCTGGCCGCTGCCATGGAAACGCCTAAAATGGCATTGGCGCCCAGCCGGGACTTGTTTTCCGTGCCGTCGATATCCATCATGGTCCGGTCCAGCCCGGCCTGATCCATGGCATCATATCCGATGATCTCCGGGGCTATCACCTCGTTGACATTGGCCACGGCATTGAGCACGCCTTTGCCAAGAAACCGGTTGTCCATTTTATCCCGCAGTTCCAACGCCTCCCGGGTACCGGTGGAAGCCCCTGACGGCACCGCTGCCCTGCCTCTGGCACCACAGGCCAGCACCACATCCACCTCCACCGTGGGATTGCCCCTGGAGTCGATGATTTCCCTTGCCCTGACATCGATTAATTCCGTCATGTCTCCCCCTTCCCGAACCGAATATATGTTTAACTGCGTTTGTGCTTTTCCAGCAATCGCCTTTTAATACCAATTCCCTAATTGACATTCAAGCTCTAATCCAAATATTTTATCCACTAACGCCCCTGCAGAAAACCAACCGCTTTTTTCTTTCAACGTTTAATCCAGAGGACCTGATTGATACAGGCTTTATCTTGACAAACCCTGACACCTCTTATAAGTAGAAAAGGTTGTTTAAAATGCAAGACATGTTGGTTTGACATGTTTAATTAACGGATAAAAAAAGGAGTTTTTTATGAACATTTTATTTTTCGGACCCAACGGCAGCGGCAAAGGCACCCAGGGAGCCATTCTCAAGGATAAGTTCAACATTGCCCACATCGAATCCGGCGCTATTTTCAGAGAAAACATCAAAGGGGGCACCGAACTGGGCAAACAGGCCAAAGCATACATTGACAGAGGCGACCTGGTACCTGACGAGATCACCATTCCCATGGTGCTGGACCGGCTCAAAAAAGACGACTGCAAGAACGGCTGGCTGCTGGACGGATTTCCCAGAAACAAGGTGCAGGCGGAAAAACTGCATGCGTCCCTGGAAGAAGCCGGTATGAAACTCAACTATGTCATTGAAATGATCCTGGACCGGCAGGTGGCCAAAAACCGGATCATGGGCCGCCGGTTGTGTGAAAACGACAACAACCACCCCAACAACATTTTCATCGATGCCATCAAACCCGACGGTGACAAATGCCGGGTGTGCGGCGGTGCCCTGAGCGCCAGAGACGACGACCAGGACGAGGCTGCCATTGACAAGCGCCATTCCATTTACTATGACACCGATACCGGCACCCTGGCGGCGGCCTATTATTTCAAGAACCTGGCTGCCCAGGACGACAGTATCAAATATATCACCCTGACCGGTGAAGCGCCGCTCAACGAGGTTACCGAGGAACTGTTGTCCAAACTGTAATCAAGTTTTACTTGCATTCACTTTTGCGTTTTGCTATAAAGTCGGGATATGAATATGTTGTGTATTTAAATCCACCATGAAAGGGGCGATGTTTTTTGAAAGAAATTACTGTCACGGTGATTGACAACGATGTTGAAAAAGCCTTGAGAATTTTGAAGAAAAAAATTCAGAACGATGGACTCTTCAAACGGCTCAAAGTGAAAAAACATTTTGAAAAACCCTGTCAATACAGAAGACGTAAGATGCGTGAAGCCATGCGCAGGCAGCGGATCGCAGCTTCCAAATCCCGCAGAAAACGCAGATAACCCATTTAAACCGATCCCGGCAGACTGTCTTTTGAAACGGAATGCCGGGATTTTTATGTGCTCATTATGGCGGTAAGTTACCGGCAATGCCTTGAAAACATATACCAGCTGGGCCGCTTCGGCATCAAGCTGGAGCTGGAGACTATCCAGAACATCCTGGCACGACTCGGCCATCCGGAAAAAAAATACCCGTGTGTCCATGTGGCCGGGACCAACGGCAAGGGGTCCACAGCCACCTACATCGCGTCCATATTGCAGGCCGCCGGATTCAAGACCGGAATCTACACCTCTCCTCACCTGGTGAGATTCAATGAACGGATCTGCATCAACGGACAGATGATTTCAGACCCGGATGTGGTCGCTGCATATGAAGCTGTGACCGCGGCAGATACCGGTGATAGACATGCCACGTTCTTTGAAATTGCCACAGCCATGGCTTTTTTTCATTTTGCCAGGAAAAAAGTGGACTGGGCCGTGATAGAAACCGGCATGGGCGGTCGTTTTGACGCCACCAATATCATCGAACCTTCGCTCGGCGTCATCACCAACCTGTCTATTGAGCATACCCAGTATCTGGGTACGACCATACCGGCCCTGGCAACGGAAAAAGGCGGAATCATCAAACCCGCAACCCCGCTGGTTACCAGTGTTCACCAGCCGTCTGGAATCCGGATTCTCAAACAGATTGCAAAAGAAAAAAACGCGCCTCTGTACCAATACAAACAGGATTTTTTTGTCCGCAAAACTCCGGGCAGGCCCACGGTCACTTATCGGGGCCTGAACCTGCACATTCCCACCATCACCCCTCCGTTACCCGGAGATCATCAAAAAGAAAATCTGGGCATGGCCCTGGCTGCGTGTGAACTGATCTTTCATAAATACAAAAAAAACGATTCCCGGTATCACCTGACACCTGACCTTGTCAGGCAGGGACTGGCAGGAACCCGATGGCCCGGCCGGCTGGAAGTGATTCAGCAGAACCCCTTGGTCATCCTGGACGGGGCCCACAATCTCAAAGCATCCCAGGTTTTGGCCCGATATCTGTCCACCATCCTGGCCGACAGAAAACTGACCCTGGTTATCGGGATTCTGGATGACAAACCCTATGAGGCCATGCTCAAGAACCTGCTTTCCGTGGCCCACCGGGTGATCATCACCCGGGCGAAAATCGATCGAAGCCTGCCGACCCCGGTACTGGCGGCGGCGGCAAAAAAAATTTTCAATGGACCCATTCAGGTGATCGAGAAGGTGTCTGAAGCAGTTTCTCACGCAATTTCAAGCACTTCTGAAAAAGATGCCGTCTGCATTGCCGGCTCTTTATACGTTGCAGGAGAAGCCAAGGAAAAATTTGATCTGGATTTTTTTTGACAATCTGGTATATTCACTTTTGTTTTTTCAGGCGCCCGTAGTCCAGTGGATAAGACGTCAGCCTCCGAAGCTGAAAATCGCTGGTTCGATTCCAGCCGGGCGCACCATCCTTTTTCTTTAATGAAACCACCCCTTCACATAGCATTGCTCTCTTACCGGAGCAATCCCCATTGCGGCGGTCAGGGGGTGTATATCCGGCATCTGAGCCGGGCTTTGTCCGATTTAGGGCACCGGGTCGAAGTCATTGCCGGCCCACCGGATCCCCAGCTGAACGGCCATGCCGGGCTGACCATGCTCAAAACCCTGGATCTGTATAATCCGGACGCCCTGTTCCGCACCCCCAGCATAGAAGAACTGTCCGACCGAATTAACCTGATGGAATGGCTGGATGTGTGCACCATGGGATATCCGGAACCCTGGACCTTCGGCAAGCGGGTGGTCCGTCACCTCAAAGGCAAAGAAACCCGGTATGACATCGTCCATGACAACCAGAGCCTGTCCTATGGACTGCTGTCTTTGATGAAAAAAGTACCGGTCACCGCCACGATTCATCATCCCATGACCGTGGACCGCCGGCTGGCGGTTAAAGCCACAAGGTCCTTTTACAAGAAACTCAAAGCACTTCGGTGGTATTCGTTCATCCATATGCAAAAAAAAGTGGCCCGGCAGCTGCCGAAAATTCTCACGGTATCCACCGTATCCAAACAAGATATTTCAAAAGAATTCACCATTCCTGAACACAAGTTTTCCGTCATTCCCAACGGCATTGACACCCAAAGTTTCCATCCTCTTGAAACGGTTAAAAAAATCAAGGGCCGGATCATTGTCACCAATTCTGCCGACACCCCGCTCAAAGGGCTGTATCATCTGCTGTATGCCGTCAAAAACATTGCCGGAAAACAGCGGATCTCTCTGGTGGTGGTCGGTACCCCCAAAAAAAACGGCGGTGTCGAGCGGCTGGTGAAACATCTGGATTTAGGCCGGCACATTGAATTTACCGGCCGCATCACCCAGGAACGGTTTGTCAGGGAATATGCCAGAGCCAGCATTGCCGTGGTGCCGTCTCTGTATGAAGGATTCGGCCTGCCCGTGGGGGAGGCCATGGCCTGCCGGATCCCGGTGATCTGCACCACGGGCGGGGCATTGCCGGAAGTGGCCGGAGATGCGGCAAAACTGGTGCCCCCGGGGGACAGTGCGGCCCTGGAAAAGGCCATTGTCGAACTGCTGGATGATCCGGCCGAGCAGGAAGCCCTGGCTCAAAAAGGATACGACCGGGTTCTGGCCCATTTCACATGGGAAGCCACGGCCCGGAAAACCGTTCAGGCATATCGGGAAATCATCCATGATCACCATTGATTTCAACCGGCTGGACATCCGGCCCGGCGACCGGATACTGGACATGGGATGCGGTGAAGGCCGGCACATGGTCAAGGCCTGCCAGATGGAACAGACCCTGTGCATGGGTGCGGATTTTGTATATGACAATCTGAAATCCACCCGAAACAAACTGATATTTCATCAGGCACTGGATGATCTGTCCTGTGACCGGTTCGACCTTTCCTGCATGGATGTCACCCGCCTGCCCTTCAGAGACCAATGCTTTGATGCCGTCATCTGTTCCGAGGTGCTCGAACATGTCCCAAACGATGATCTGGCCGTATCCGAACTCGTCCGGATTCTCAAGCCCGGGCGGATTCTGGCGGTCAGCGTGACAAGGTTTTATCCGGAAAAAATCTGCTGGTGTCTGTCCGATGACTATACCGCCGCGGACATGGGCCATGTGAGAATCTACCGCAAAAAAGCGCTGATAAAAAAAATCACAGATTACCGCATGACATACCTGGTATCCCATTTTGCCCACAGCATCCACACCCCCTACTGGTGGCTTAAATGCCTGACCGGTCCGGACCGGACCGATGTCCGCCTGGTGAATCTGTATCACCGCCTGCTGGTCTGGGATTTGATGAAACACCCCCCCGTCACCCGGTTTCTGGACCGGCTGCTCAATCCGGTTCTGGGAAAAAGCCTGGTGGTGTATTTCAGAAAAAAGTGATCACCCGATCAGATAGGTGCCGGTGCCGGTGGCAATGGCCTGGTGCAGGTCGTTGAAAAGATCGATTCTGGCCACCACGATGCGGGAGCCGGCCCGGATGATGTGGCTGTTGCACACAAATGCCGTGCCTTTTCCCGGCCGCAGATAATCCACCCGCATGTCAATGGTGGCAGATGCAGTCAGCCGCTTGTAAAGCCGCTCCGGAGAATCGGTTTCATGCAATCTGGCACAGGAAATGAGCGCGCTCAACCCCCCGGTCAGATCGATCACGGCCGCCGTGACCCCGCCGTGGAGAATCCCGGCCGCAGAATTACCGATCAGGTCCGGCTTCATGGGAAAGCAAACCGTGGCATCCCCTGTGTCATAATCCAGCAGATCGATGTCAATACCCAGTACTTTGTTGAATGGCAGCAACTCCAGGTAATAAGACCGGATCTGCTCCAGAGCGGCGATTGTCATGACATTTCCTTATAGGACCGGTTTCTGCTGCAACACACCCAGGGTCCGGGTCATGGGCAGTTCGATGTAATTCCCGGTCTGCAAAGCGATGTCATACACTTGCCTGGGGGCCTGCCCGCCTTCAGCCGGATCCAGAAAAATATCATGAAAAACCAGAAATCCATCCACCATGACATGGGGAGACCAGGTCAGAAAATCCTGGTATGCGGCATCAAACGAATGCCCTCCGTCAATGAACACCATGGCCAAAGGGGTGCGCCACATTTTGCCTGCAACCGCGGATTCACAGACCAGGGGAACCACATAATCGGTCAGACCGGCCGTTTCAATGGTTTGTAAAAAACACGGCAGCGTGTTGATGCGCCCGGTGGTTTTATCATACAGATCCGGATCAAAATATTGCTCTCCGGGCTGCTGTTCCTCAGACCCTTTGTGATGGTCAATGGAAAACAGGGTGGCGTTGTGCTGTCGGCACGCCCAGCCGATCACCGCCGCGGAAAGGCCGCAATAGGAACCGATCTCCAGAATCGGGCCCATGGCAGCGGCAGCCAGGCCCAGCTCGTGGAGCCGGACGGCTTCTTCATTTGCCATGAATCCCTTGAGCCTGTGCAGAAAATCAAAATCCATCTTCATCATAATTTTTCACCAGAATCTCCCTGGGTTTGGTGCCGATCTGGGGGCCGATGATGCCTTCATGCTCCATCATTTCAATGAGCCGGGCAGCCCGGTTGTATCCGATGCGAAGCCGTCGCTGCACATAGGAAATGGATGCCTGGCCGGACTGGGTGACCACGGCCACGGCCTCATCATATTTCTCGTCATATTCAGCGTCATCAAATTCCCGGATCTCTTCTTCGTCATCGCCTTTGGTGACATTTTCATCATATTCCGGTTTGCGCTGCTCTTTGAGAAACCCGGTCACGCTGGCGATCTCTTTTTCAGAAATGTAGGCCCCCTGAATCCGCATGATCTTTCCGGTGCCGGGCGGGCAGAACAGCATGTCTCCGTTTCCCAGAAGACTCTCGGCCCCGCCCTGATCCATGATGATCCGTCCGTCAATCTTGGAGGACACCTGAAAAGAGATGCGGGTGGGAAAATTGGCCTTGATGGTGCCGGTGAGCACATCCGCCGAAGGCCGCTGGGTGGCGATAATGATATGGATGCCGGCGGCCCTTGCCATCTGTGCCAACCTTGTCAGGGCGAACTCCACATCCTTGGATGCCACCATCATCAGATCCGACAGTTCATCCACAATCACCACGATATAGGGCAGCGGCGCCAGATCCGGCAGATCTGTTTCAATCTCGGATTCCGGACCGTCCGCCGGCCGTTCGGTCCGGGACCGTTGTTTTTCCTTTATCATGTCATTGTACTGGGCCAGATTGCGCAGACCGTTTTCTTCCAGCAGTTCATACCGGCGCTCCATCTCCTTCACGGCCCAGAAAAGGGCGTTGGTGGCTTTTTTCATATCCGTGACCACCGGGGAGATCAGATGGGGGATCTCATTGTAGACAGACAGCTCGATGCGTTTGGGATCGATCATGATAAACTTGACCTCATCCGGGGTGGCCTTGTACAAAAGACTGATGATCATGGCGTTGAGCCCCACGCTTTTACCGGTGCCGGTGGCACCGGCAATGAGCAGATGGGGCATTTTGTCCATTTTGGTGACCACGGGCCGCCCCATGAGATCCTTGCCCAGTCCCAGGGTGAGCATGGAATCCGACTCGATGAAATCTTTGCATGCGACCATTTCCCGCAGGTTCACCATTTCCCGTTCATCATTGGGAATCTCGATGCCCACCACAT
>JAABTO010000097.1 GCA_011389835.1 Desulfotignum sp.
CAGATACCCTGGAAGAATTCCATACCATGGCTGCCAGCACCATCGAGGAAGCGGACCGGCTGCTGGACATGATCAACACCATGCTGGTGATATCCCGCACCCGGGCCGGGGAGGGGAATTTTCATTTTGAACCCCTGGATTTGACCCGGATGATCCAGGCGGCCTGCGATCTGTATGCACCGGTGGCCGAAGACAAGCAAATTGCGCTTACGTGTCAGGTGCCGGGCCGGTTCGAAGTGACCGCGGATGTGGCCATGCTCCAGCGGGCATTTTCCAATCTTTTGGACAATGCCATCAAATATACCGGCCCGGACGGGCAAATCCTTGTGGAAGTGACCAGAAAAAATGACGCAATGGTTGATATTCAAGTGATTGATACCGGGCCGGGCATCCCTGAGGAACTGCATGACCGTATTTTTGACCGGTTCTTCCGGGCGGAATCCTCACGCTCGAGTTCCGGCAGCGGTTTAGGGCTGTCGTTTGCCAGGGCCATCGTCCGGGAGCACGGCGGGGACATTCAGGTCGGCAGCAGCCCGGGCAATGGGGCCTGCTTCATTCTGACATTGCCATATTGTAATTTTCAGGTCATTTAAAAATCATCTTTGTGTATTATACTATCTCCAAAAAGAATCACCGGTTTAAGCACCGGGGTTATTCATTATTTTCAACCGCGAATGCAACCAAGGAGAGTATTTATGAAACACGTCAAACAAACACATGTCATTATCACGCTGCTGATGGGTGTTTTTATGCTGACGGCGTTGCCGGTATGGGCCGCCAAAACACAGCACATGATCCCGGCCAGTTTTTCAGCGCTGGCGGAAACAGCCAAAACAGGCGTGGTCAATATCCAGACCGTTAAAACCGTTCAGGGCGGCGGACGGGTATTTCAGCATTTTTTCGGGCATCCGTTCGGAAACCGGGAAGGACTGGAGGATTTCTTTGCCCCGTTTTTGAATCCCCAGCCCCAGAGCCGCAAGGAGCAGAGCCTGGGTTCGGGATTCATCATTTCCAAAGACGGGTATATTGTGACCAATCATCACGTGATCAAAGGCGCAGACCAGATCAAGGTGATTTTTCATGACAAAACCGAACATGATGCGGAAATCGTGGGCACCGACCCCATGACCGACCTGGCACTGATCAAGGTGGATACCCAAAACCTGACACCATTGACATTCGGCAAATCCAGTGAAGCAGACATCGGTTCCTGGGTGGTGGCCATCGGCAGTCCCTTCGGCCTGGAACAGACCGTGACCGCCGGTATTATTTCCGCCAAGGGACGGATCATCGGTTCCGGACCCTATGACGACTTTATCCAGACCGACGCCTCCATCAACCCGGGCAACAGCGGCGGCCCCCTGCTGAACCTGGACGGCGAGGTGATCGGGATCAACACCGCCATAGTGCGGTCCGGCCAGGGGATCGGGTTTGCCATTCCCTCGGACCTGGCCACCGGCATCATCGATCAGCTCATCGACACCCGCCAGGTGTCCAGAGGCTGGATGGGCGTGGCGATTCAGAACGTCACCCCGGAACTTGCGGAATACTACGGCATCGATCAAACCGGCGGGGTGTATGTGGCCAAGGTGTATGAAGACAATCCCGCCCATGACGCCGGCATCCAGACCGGCGACATCATTGTTGAAGTGAACGGTGAAACCATCGACACCTCAAGGGATCTGACCATCACCATCGCCAATCTCAAGGTGGATGAAACCGTGGACGTGAAGATCATCCGGGAAGGCAAAGAAAAAATCGTTCCGGTCAAGCTCGGCAAGCGTCCGGATCAGGATCCGGATGTGCTGGCATCCCTGGAAGAGTTTGACACCTTTGGGTTCAAGTTCAAGGAACTGGATGCGGACACGGCCCGGCAGCTGGGCTATCCCTCTGAAATCAAAGGTCTGATCGTCATGGAGATCAAGCCGGACTCCCCGGCGCAAAATTCAGGGGTCCGGACCGGGGATCTGCTCATGGAGCTCAACCGTCAGCGGATCACGGACCTCAAGTCCTATCACGAAGTTTTGTCCCGCATCGAAAAAGGCCGGACCGCCCAGCTGCTTTTTAGGCGGGGCAACAGCCATGTGTATGTGGTCCGGTTTGAAAAATAACAGGATATATACCTGACGGAAACAAAAAACCCTTCCTTGCAGATTGTATTGCAGGAAGGGTTTTCAACTTTTACTATTTGACCTGGTGGAGCTGAGGGGGATCGAACCCCTGACCTTACGGCTGCCAGCCGTACGCTCTCCCAGCTGAGCTACAGCCCCACATCGGAAAGATGCTGTTTTATAAACGAGACATGACCCGGTGTCAACAAAAAAAATAATATTTTTCAAACCCGGGGAAAGGATTTGAATTAAACATTGACATCGGGTTTTGTGAACAGATATTATACCTAATTTATTGATTTTTATACCTTGTGTGCGAAGGAGACGGAATGCTGCGTTATCTGCGGGAGAATTCAGGCAACTGGATCATCAAAATTTTTCTGGGTATCATTGTGGTGGTGTTTGTGTTTCTGGGGGTGGGGTCCATGAATTCCACCCGGGATAATTCCGTGGCATCGGTGAATGACATTCCCATCACGGTGGATGAGTTTCAATATGCTTACCGGAACCTGGTGGAACAGATGCGGACCCGTTTTCAGGACAACCTGACAGACGATCTTTTAAAGGCTTTGAATGTCAGGCAGCAGGCCCTGAATTCCCTGATTGAAGACAAACTGATACTCGCCCAGGCCGATGCGTTCGATATTGCCGTAACCGATTCGGAACTCCAGGAATCGATTCTGGCCATAGAGGCCTTTCATCGGGACGGGCAGTTCGATATGGAACTGTACCGGCAGCTGCTGGGACTCAATTCCCTGACGCCGGAGATGTTTGAGCAGCGTCAGCGGGAACAGTTGAAGAAACACAAGCTTCAAGACATGGTGATGAGCGCGGTGTCTGTCTCGGATCTGGAGGCGGACAGTTTTTATGTTTTTTACAACACCGCCGTAAAAGTGGATTACATCAAAGTGGACCCCGCAGACATTTCCGGGGTGACGGTGACACCGGACCAGATTCAGTCCCATTACGAAGAAAACAAGGACCGGTATCAATCCGAACCCAAACGAAAGACCGCTTTTATCCGATATTCTCCGCAGGATTTCCAGGATCAGGTGAGCATTACCCCGGATCAGGTGACTGCCTATTATGAGGCCCATCCTGAAGAATTTGAAACCCCCGAACAGGTGGAAGCCAGCCATATCCTGATTTCAGTGGAGGACACCGCTGACGAGGACGCTGTGGAAACCGCCCGCAACAAAGCCCTGGCCGTGTATCAGCGGGCTGTGGAGGGGGAGGATTTTGCAGAACTGGCAAAAGAAACGTCCCAGGGCCCTTCGGCTGAAGAGGGGGGATACCTGGGAAAATTCGACAGAGACAGCATGATTCAGCCGTTTTCAGATGTGGCGTTCACCTTGAAACCCGGCCAGGTTTCCGAACCCGTGAGAACCCGGTTTGGGTGGCATGTGATCAAGGTGACCAACCGGTTTGACGCACAGGTCAAAACCCTGGATCAGGTGGCCGAACAGATCGAAACCCGGCTCAAACAGGAGGAGATGCAGCAACTGGCCTACTACAAGGCGGAAGACGCTTTTGATGCGGTTATCGATGGGGACACCCTGGAGCAGGTGGCCTTGTTGACGGAAAAAACCGTTCAAACCACGGATGCATTCGATCAAAACGGGACCGGCCTGGATCTGGCTCCGGCGTTTGAATTCGCCCAGGCCGCGTTCGATCTCCAGCCAAGGCAGATCAGTGATATCCGGCAGATTGGAACTGATTATTTTCTGATCGAGGTAACCGAGACCATTGATCCGGTCCAGCTGCCTCTGGAAGCGGTTTTGGATCAGATCTCCGGAGAACTGGAAGAAGAATTTCGCCTGGCCCAGGCAAAAACCCGTGCCGAAAACCTGCTGGAAGCCGTTAAAAAAGCGGGGAAGTTTGCGCAGGCCGCCCTGGAAAACGACCTGACCGTGTCCACGACAGACTGGTTTACCAGAAATGATGCCGTCCAGGAGATCGGGCGGTCTGAGGCGGTCATCCGGGCGGCGTTCGCACTCACGCCAAAACAGCCGGTCCATCCCGAGGTGTTGCAGACCAACCAGGGATTTTTCATCATCGCCTATCATGACCGACAGACACCGGAACCTGATGAAATCCGGGAGAATATGACGGAAATCAAAACACAGCTGCTCCAGGCAAAACAAGGGCAGTATTTTCAGGCATGGATCGATGAACTCAAGGAAAAAAGCCAAATTGACGTCACCCCCGGATTCTTCAATGAATAACGGTCATACACAAAGCAGAGGCTCACTGGTGATCAGGCAACTGATCCGAACCGGCTGCCTGGTCTGGGCGTTTCTGATCGGAACGGGCGTCTGGTTCAATCCGGCCGGATATGCGCTTCCGGTTGCCACAGATCAGGTGCTCAAGGACCCGGCCGTGGCTCACGGCACCCTGTCCAACGGATTTCAATATGTGCTCATGAAAAACACTACCCCAAAGGACCGGGTCAGCATCTATCTGAACATATTTGCGGGTTCGGCCCATGAAACCGATGAAGAGCAGGGGATCGCCCATTTTCTGGAACACATGCTGTTCAACGGCACCGAGCATTTTTCCCCGGGTGAACTGGTCACCTATTTTCAATCCATCGGCATGGATTTCGGTGCGGACGTGAACGCAAGCACCTCTTTTTTTCATACGGTGTATGACCTGAGTCTGCCCAGTGGAGATCAGCCTCACATCGACGACGCTTTGCGGGTTCTCAAGGATTATGCCCAGGGGGCACTGCTTCTGGAAGAGGAGATCGACCGGGAACGCGGCATCATTCTGGCGGAAAAACAGGAGCGGGACTCGGTGTCCTATCGAACCTTCAAGGCGGGGTTCGAATTCGAACTGCCCGGGTCGATCCTGCCCCAGCGAATGCCCATCGGAACGACACCGGTGATTGAAGCTGCGGATCAAAAACTGCTCAGACAGTTTTACGATCGGTGGTACCGGCCCGACAACATGGTGCTGATCATGGTCGGGGATATGGACATTGATGCTGTCGAACAATGGGTCTTCGACCGGTTCCAGTCCCTGGAACCCCGGATGTCCGAAAGCCTGTACGCTCCGAAAGGCATTCCCTGGGAACCGCATAAAGGCATCAAACCGTTTCATTACCATGAGCCTGAGGCCGGAAACACCCGGATCACCATCGAACAAATTGAATACACGGATTTTTCCTATGAGACAGAGAACACCCTCTTACAGGAAGTGACCCGGACCCTTGCTGACACCATGCTGCAGAACCGGTTTTCACGGGTGATCCAGGACGGACAGGTGGATTTCTCGTCTGCCTCGGCATATTCCGGCCGGTTTCTCGATTATGTGTCTTCTGCGGCCGTCACTGCAACCTGTGACCCCGGCAACTGGGAAACCAGCCTGGCCCAGCTCGAAAAGCTGCTGCGGCAGGCCATGGAAACCGGATTTACCCGGGAAGAACTGGACCGGGTCAAAGCGGATTTTCTAAGCCGGGTTGAATCAGAGGTCCGGCAGGCGGACACCCGGCAGACACCAGATCTGGCCCGGTCCCTGCGCAACGCTGTTCAGGATAAAAAATGGTTTCTGTCCCCGACCCAGGCCCGGGACCTGCTCACCCCGCATGTGCAGGACCTGACCCTTGACGCGGTGAATGCGGCGTTCCGGGCCACCTGGGATGCGGATCACCGTCTGGTGATGGTCACCGGAAATGCACAGATTTCCGCAGAACCAACGTCTGCGCAAGACACCATCCTGAAAGTGTATCAGGACAGTTCACGGCAGACCGCCGACCTGTTTGAAATCTCGGAGGCGAAATCGTTTCCCTATCTTCCGGTGCCAACCGTCCCGGCCGCCATCGAAGCTCAGCGGGAAGATGTGAAACATCTGGGAATCACGCAAATCGATTTTGACAACCAGATCCGGTTGAACCTCAATCAGACCGATTTTCAAGAAGGCCGGTTTCTGTTCAAGGTGGCGTGCCGACCTGTTTGAAATATCGGAGGCAAAATCGTTTCCCTATCTTCCGGTGCCAACCGTCCCGGCCGCCATCGAAGCTCAGCGGGAAGATGTGAAACATCTGGGAATCACGCAAATCGATTTTGACAACCAGATCCGGTTGAACCTCAAACAGACCGATTTTCAGGAAGGCCGGTTTCTGTTCAAGGTGGCGTTCGGGCATGGACGTTCCTGTGAACCCGAAGGCAGCCCCGGAATCGCTTTTATCAGCGAACAGGTTCTGCACCTGAGCGGGCTGGGGCGCATGACCCTGGATCAATTGAACGCCGCCCTGGCCGGCAGGGACATCAGTATGGAATTTTCCGTTGAAGACACCTGTTTTTCCCTGAGCGGATCAGCCGACCCCTGGGAAACCGAACGGGTGTTTCAGCTGATTCAGGCGTTTCTCACGGACCCGGGATTCAGGCCCGAAAGCCTGGCTCTTGCCAAAAACCGGTACCGGCAGATGTATGAATCACTTAAACAGACCCCTGACGGGATCATGCGTATCCATGGAGACCGGTTTCTGGCCAAAGGAAACGCATGGTTCGGCATGGCCCATCCGGATGAGGTGGACCGGTTGACCTTGGCCGACATCCAGGCCTGGCTCATCCCGTACTTCCACCAGGGGGGATTTGAAGTGTCTGTGGTGGGGGATTTTGACACACAAGCGGTCATTTCCCATGCCCGCACCCTGCTGGGCGGATTCAGTGCTCCCCAAAAAACGGTACTCTGCCCGGATGATCTGGGTCCGATCCAGTTTCCTGAAGGCGAACACCTGCTGCTGACCCTGGATACCAAAATCGACAAGGGGGTGATCCGGATCGCTTTTTTGACCGATGATTACTGGGATGTGGATCTGTCCAGGGGGTTATCCATGCTCTCCCGGGTCATGTCCGAACATCTGAGAATAACCATCCGGGAAAAGCTGGGGGCCGCGTATGGGCCTTATGTGTACAACCACCCGTCCCGGGTTCATGACGGGTATGGAGTTCTGCAGATGGTGGTCCCTGTTTCGCTGGAAAATGTGGACGAGGTGACGCGCACCCTGCATGAAATCATTGCCGAAGTGCTTGAAACCGGTGTATCGGAACAGGAGACCGAACTGGCCCTGGCCCCGGTTCTCAAACAGCTCGACGTGCTGCGGCAGACCAATGATTACTGGCTGAATTCCGTGATGGCAGGTTCAAAAAACCATCCGCAAAAGCTGGATTGGGCCAATTCGATTCTGTCCGGATATGAGGGGCTGACCCACCAAGACATGACCGACCTGGCCCGAAGATATCTGATTCCGGAAAAATCCGCTGAAATCCGAATTCTGCCGGCCCGGTAACACCCGGTCTTCTTTCAGAACGCAACCGGACCGGACCCATCATTTTCCGGGTGTGGTCCGGTTGATACCTGTTCCCAGGCCAACTTTACAGCCTCATATCCAAACCCTCTGTAGCGCAGATAATTGACCGCTTTTTTCTGCCGTGTCTCCTGATCCAGATGATGCCATTGCCTGATTTTTTTTTTCAGGGCCAGACAGGCCATTTGCACATCATCATAGTCGTTGAGCAGTTCGCTGATGATCCGGGTGCTGATGCCTTTTTGTTTCAGCTCATGGGTGAGCGCGTATCTGGACTTGGGGTTGTGTCTTTTCCGGTTTTCAATGAAAATCCGGGCAAATGCCTCATCATCGAGATACCGGTACCGGTTCAACCGCTCGATGATCCGGTTGATCACTGGCTTGTCCGCTTTTTTTTTCGCCAGATACTGTGTCATTTCCCTGACGCTGCGGGGACGGACAGCCAGATACCGCAGGGCCGCCTGAAACAGTTTGTCCTCTTCGGGATCCGGGGTGTCAGCAAACAGGGGCATGGGAAAGCGTTTTCCAGGTCAAGGTGAGCACGGCCAGTTGTTCATCGCCTGCGTCATTGAAAATACCATGACAGGTCGTCACCGGTTCTGTGTCGTCGGAGACAGTGGTTTTCACGGTCACGGTCCCCGGATAAAAGGTTTCTTTCAGAAAACCCACCACCAGGGTGACCGGGACATGATTGAACAGCCAGGGCATGGGCAGCGACTCCAATGCCCAGGTGACATAGATGGTGTTGTTCACATGCTGGTTCAGGTCCAGGTCGTGGATTCGGATATGCAGTCGTTTCTCGTGATGCCTGCCGGTCAGTTTCGGGACAATGGGCCATAAATCCGGTGGCACACCGGTCGGCATCATCAGTTCCGGAGGCATGTGAACAGGCAGCCTCATCGGCCGGGTATTTTCAGACCGGACCATGACCCAGACCGACAATGCCTGAATGTGCAGAACGCCGTCCTCAGACACCATCTCAAACCGGCGGATTTCATACAGATTCTTCCAGGGAAACCGCCAGGTTCTCAATTCGTAAGGCCCCGGCCACACGAGCGGCTGGTTCACACGGATCTGGTACCGGGAAATAACCCATTTCAACTGTTTTTTTGCCAGATCAAACCCGCTGACCCCCATCTGATGGGCATGAATGCCGGCCGCATCCTGAAAAACAGACATCAGCCGATCCATGCGGACATGGCGGTTGGCCCCCATCACCGAATAGGGCAGAAGCAGTTTCTGAGAAAACACAGGATCATATGCCATATCAGGGCTCCTTTTCAAGCAGCCGGGCAGGTGATTTGAGCAGCGAGGTAAACATATTGATCAATCCCTCACCTACGGCCGAAGGATGCAGCGGTGTGACCACCGGATCATCGATGGGGCCGGTGGCCTTGGCGGGAAACGAGACCAGGCGGCCTTCAAGGATGGTATTGACCACAGGGATGAATTGAACAATGGTGTCAATGGTCTTGAACGGCGCCACCAGGCAGGTCAAATCCAGGCGGTTTTGAAACGGGTGGATCTCACCGGTAAAGAAAAGCGCCATATTTTCCGCATCGATCACGGCTTTTTCCAGGTAAATGACCCCTTTTTCCACGCGGGCCGTCACCTGTATGTTGTGATACCGGAACCCTTGCTGCCGGATGTCAGGGAGCTTGAGAATATTGAGCACCGACAGCAGCCGGGACAGCAGGGTCATCTTGTGAATCCGCCCGTTTTCAGACGCAAAAGAAAGGTCTCCGGTCAGATCGGTGTGAACGGTTTTTAAGGATCCGGTCCCGGACAAATCGGCATTCAGAGAATAAGCCCCCTCCATCAGATCTTGATCCGGGTAAACACAGGACAGCAGGGACGCGATATTCTCCCGGTTCAACGCGGACAGCGTCACCCCGGTCACGGCCTGCCTGTCAGAAGAGGTCAAATCCATATCCATGCGGCCGGAAACGTCAACCCCGCAAAAATCCGCTGTTTGTAACACAATGTCAGGATGATGCGGGTCCCATGAGATTCTGACATCAAGATCGGAAAACGGAAACGTTTTGTATTCCAGCCGATCGATGTGAACTTGCAGCTTTTCCCGGAGAAACCGGGGCGGATCACTGAAAAAGGATCGGTTGTCATCCGTTGAAAACAGGGAATCCAGGTGTATCCGGCGGAAGTGAACGTTCAGGTCGCCGGCATCTGTCGAGGTAATTTCCACAGGTTCTCCCCGGGTCAGTGATGTCAGCCGCTGAAGAAACAAAGATTCTCTGTCCAGAAAGGTTTCCAGGGTCCGGGTATCCAGCCTGCCGTCGAACCGGAAACGGGCGGTTTCCGGCAGATGGTCGAACCGGATCACGGCGTCGGTCAATGGTTTGTGTTCAAGGTGAAGGACATCCGGCTTCAGGTCATCCAGCCCGTTTCCGGCCAGATGCACGGACAGCCGGACATTGGGCGCCAGCAGGGCCTGCCCGGCCACGGCCATCCGGCCGTCAGTTAAATTCATTTCCCCGGCCTGCACGGAAACGGGCAGGGCGACACCGGACGTATATGCCAAAGGAATTTGGCTGGACAACCAGTCCAGATCCATGACCCGGGCCGCCAGATCAGACAGGTTGACCCGGGTTTCAGACACGTGGAACACGCCTGCCAATTCGAGAATCTCATGGGTTTTCGGGGTGAATCCGATCCCTATATCCCGCCCCGTCCCGGCGATGTCAAACTCACCCCGGGTCCACTCCAACACGGGGCCGCTGTATTGAAACGTGTCGATCAGCAGGTGTCCGGCCATCTGTTTCACACGGCCGGCCCTGGCTTTGAACGGTTCCCAGGCATACAGTTTCGGCCAGACTTCCTGAATATCGATCTCCAGACTTTCCATGCCCAGATCCAGATGGGGTGATTGACCAATCGATACCCGGGCGGTGGCACCGGTCACCCGGCTGTTTCCGATGGTTCCGGACAGATCAATGATCCGGACTTCGCTGTTTTCATAGACAACCGCTCCCCTGGAAACAGACAGGGGAAAGGGAATCCGGTCATACAATCCAGTGGCTGAAAAAGGTTGTGTGGTCACGGAAACCCGCAGAGCTGGTTGATCTTTTTCAACGGCCAGGGTCAATCGGGCCGGGGCACGGCCCTTCAAGTCGGTCACCCGTGCCATCTCTTTGGCCAGGTGTGTATCCGGCAACAGCCGGATCAGCACGGCCGGCAGTTGCGCCAGGTTCACATCCAGGTCAAATTCACCGGTAAACGGCACATGAGAGCCATGCAGCAACTCGATGGACAGCGTGCCGCTGTGCATTTTTGACTGCTCAATACTGCCGGTATCGGCCTCAATGGTCAGTATGCCGTCCGATACCCCGGCAGTGCCGCTGACCTCCCTGGCCAAAAGCGGGGTGTTGGGTATTTTTACGGTTGCGTTCCGGGCGGTTCCTTCCAGGACAAGGTTCCCGGGATCGAACAGCGCGTGCCAGGATGCCGCGTGAAACCCCACCGACACATCCGTGGCCGTGCCATCTCTCAGGATGTCGAACAGCTTTGGCACCACCTGATTGTCCGATGCCATGGCCAGACTGGCATCCCGGGCCTGGGCAATGTCAATCTCATGGCCCTGGAACGTCAATGCGGTTTTTTTCAAGGACCGGTTGTTGGTGAATGCCATGGAAACCTGTGCCAAAGGATATTCCAGTGGTGTGGGGTCCAGATGAAACGACACCTGATCCGGTTGATAGGCAAACTGCATCTGTGTTTCCCCGCCGGACACCGGGATGTCGCCCAGCCGGTGCGAGATGATTTCAAACCGGTTCAACGCAAGTTTTCCGGTGATGCCGGTTTCCGGATTCAGTCGGACATGCAGCCGGGCATGATCCGATCTCAACTGATCCACCCGGAAATCTGCAGCGGAAAAAAACCGGGACAGCCAGTCTTTTGTCACATGAAGGTCTTCAATCTGTGTGTCAAACTGAAGAACCTGATCTGTTTTCGAAATCCACAGGTTGCCGGAAAGTTTGGAAAACTGAGGGGTTGCCGAATTTTCCAGAATAATCTGCACCTGGTTTTCGCTGTCCGGCAGCAGGGCGAACATCCGGGCAATCTGCTCTTTTGGAAATTCAAACGCCAGAGGTTCATGAAACGTCACCCCGGTCCGGTCTTCACCCGGAGCCGTCCGGATATGAAGATCTTTTAAAAAAACCCGGGAGATCCCGATTTTTTTTTTCAAAAGGGCCGGCAGGTCCAGGTTCAGAAGAACCGTATCCACTGCCAGGTCAATATCCCGGGTCAGGGGCAGGATCAGCTGTGCCACCTGAACCCCGGGGTGGGGGGTCAACAGAAGCGTCAACTGGGCCGGATCGATCCGGGCGCCGGTTTGTGTTTCAATCAGGCGGACGATCCGGGACTTGACCGGCCCGGAGTTGAGGATCGGTTCCAGGAAAACAAAGCCGATAAGCCCTGCGGCGATCAGCACGGCAGGGACATATAACAGCAGTCGTTTCACTGCCATGCATACCCTTGCTGTTTTGACAGCAGGATCATGTCAGCCATAATTCTTTGGGCCTGTTCCAAAAGAATCTCTTTGTACCGGTTGAGAACAGGGGCCGTCTCTTCCAGAGATTGAACAGACGGTTCTCCCTGGGATGTCAGGTATTCATTTTCAATCTCGATCTCCGTCTGCTGGCGCTGATGCCGTTCTTTTTGCCGGATGTCGATGTCCAGGGGCAGACGGTGGCGGGTCTCCAGCTGCGATGTCAATG
>JAABTO010000010.1 GCA_011389835.1 Desulfotignum sp.
CATCTGCACAAGACCGATGACGCCCTGTTTCTCATGGACCTGAAAAAACAGTTCAACCTCAAGGTCACGGCAGAACATGCCCTGGACATTTGTGACACATCTGTTTTCAATCTTCTTGCAGACCAGGGGATCCCTGTGGTGTACGGCCCCTTAGGCGCTTCAGACGGCAAGGTGGAGCTGAAAAACGCTTCCTGGCGGCACACGGCCCGGCTCATGGCATCCCGGGTAAAATACGGTCTGATGACCGATCATCCCATCATTCTGGCCCATCATCTGAGAGACAGCCTCAAATATTTTCTGATCCAGGGCATGACCCCGGCAGATGCCATCGGCCTGATCACCTTGAAAAACGCTGAAATTCTGGGCATCGACCACTGTCTGGGCAGCGTGGCCCCGGGCCGGCTGGCCAGCCTCATTGTCTGGGACAAAGATCCGTTCCATTTAGGCGCTTATCCCCTGGCGGTTCTGGCCGAAGGCCGGATCATCAGAGACCGGCGGTAACGCCCTTATTTAAAATGAACGCCAGGGGTCGTCTGCAGAATACAGACGACCCCTGGTCTTTTTGTTTGCCGCATCCCGGATCTAAGCCACGGTTTCGGTAAAGGTCACCCTGCCGGTGATCCGATCTTCAGGGGCCAGGCGGGCGAGCTTGACCATTTCAAACCCGGTGACTTTGATAAACACATTGCCTGACATATCGGTCAGTGTCAGGTCATAGGTGTTGGTCTCTTCACCGGATGCCTTTTTTTGTGTGATGCACAGGTAGTCGGTGTGCCGGTCAACTGGTGCAAAAAAGGTCATGGACGCGATGCGAAACGGCAGCACGGTCCGGGACGTAGTGAGAAACTCCAGCAGCCCGCCGGTCTGGAACATGGCATCCACCAGTACCGGGGCCGCCTGAAAATTCGGATCGGTCACCCCTTTGAAAAACGGGGCATTCGACCGGTCCGCCACCGTGGTGATCAGAATTTTCCCATCAAAGGAGTTGATGTCCGTGATGGTGCCGAACAGCCCGAACATGAACAACCGCCGGGGATGATACACCAGATCGGCCAGGTCCCCCTCCCAGGACACCGGAGAAAACTCCGGCAGATCCATGGTTTCCGGTGCGGGCCGGTCGGATGCCAGGAAAAAATTGCCCTGATAGTGCAGCTTGGGGTCGCCCATGACCTGGCCTTTGGGATTTTTGAACACCGAGGTGATATCACAGGCAACTTCGCCCGGGGCCTGACGGGTGCCGGAAATGATGATCTCTTTGGGCCGGCCCTTGAGCAGCTTGATGCCGTATGGAATGGAAAAATCAGACACTTTCGTGACCACAGATCCGTCTCCGGCCAAAGCAGCTGCTGCCTCTGCCATGGTTTCAATGCCGGTGGAACCCAAAAACAGCGGCACATCCCCCATGGTATGATCATGGAGAAACACGTCATGATCCAAATCCAGGACCCGGGTCCAGACCGCGGTATCATCCGCCTTGTGGGTCAAATCTCCTAAAAAAGGAAACGCCTGATCCGACGGCGTGCCCAAAAGACCGTCGATGTCAAAGTCATAATCCAGGCCGGAAAACACCATCTCCGATTCAGTGGCATCCAGCAGATCGGCCATGAAGAACTTCACACCCTGCTCCATGGGCAGAAACTGAATGCCCCGGTCTTCCAGCACCTTTTTTACCGTGGGGTTGGTGGCCATGCCCACCCCGCCCCAGGCGGTCCATGCGTACACTTTGCAGGTGCGGTCCGGATTCATCTGTTTTTCTCTGAACAAGGCTTTGCCCAGAAAATCGTTGGCCGCCGTATAATCCACCTGACCCTGGTTGCCGAACCGGGCCGTGACCGAAGAAAAGGTGAAAAAGTACTGGTATTCCCGGTCTCTGGCAGCTGCCAGCAGGTTTCGCATGCCTTTAATCTTGACATCCACCACCAGCTCGAACGCCCTGCGCTCTTTTTTGGGGATGAACTGGCTCATCTCCATGCCCGCGGCATGAAAGATCCCGTCGATGCGGTCACACGCATCCACTGCTTGTTTCACCGCTTCAAAGTCGGTGACATCCGTGCAGTGATAGGTCACGGAAATCCCTTGAGATTTCAGATGCTCAATGTTGGCAATGGATTGTCTGACCCGCACAAGACGGTCCAGGGCCTGCTTCACAGCCACCGGCTTTTCCCCGGGCATCTGACTGCGCAAGAGCGCCATCAGATCGGCTTCCGTGGCATCGGGCTTGAGCAGTTCCGGATCTGTGGAATAGATATCATTGATATCCAGGATCACCAGGTTGACCCGGTACTCCGCCACCACCTGCTTGAGGATCTCATAAGTAATGCCCCCGGCCCCGCCGGTTACCAGCAGGGTGTCGCCGTCCGACACGATGGGCTGATCTTTGCGTGCGGTTTCCGGGTGCATGGACAGCACATACCGTTTCTTGTTCTTGTATCCGGCCTCGCACCGGGGATCGTCGGACAGAAGTTCGGCCAGAAACAGGTCCGCGATCCGCTCCAGGCTCTTTTTGGGCTGTTTGTAGGAAAAATCCACCACCTTGACCCGGGTGTTTTCCAGCTCCTTGTTGGCGGTCTTGAGCAGGCCGCTCAGCCCGGCAGACAGTGGATGGATATCGCCGCAGTCATCCGAATAAGGGAAAACAACCGAATCAAAAGTGATTGTGCCGATAAACGTGTCAGGCCGATCCAGCTGGTCGTACAGCGTTTTGAGCACAAGAAACATGGATTTCACCGTGGTGTTCAGATCATCATCAGATGCGAATTCCCTATTTTTCCGGTCAAAATATGCATCCAGGGGTGCCAGATGGATCACCCCCGTGATCCCGGGACCGGTCTGGTCAAACGCGTCGATGGCGGCCTGGAAACCGTCCAGGTCTGACAGGTCCGCGGTCACGTCCGCGTCTTTGGAGCCCAGGGTGACGACCTCGCCGCCCTGTTTCTGAATCCGGTCGATCACAGCATTGGCAAACCCGTGGGAATCCAAAGACACCAAAAGCCGCTGTCCGGCAAAATCGGACCGGCCGGGGCCGGGCATGTCCGCCTCATCCACCCGCACCACCAGGCGCTTGATGGGAGAGGCCGGATCCGGGAACCGGTCGTCTGACGGATGCAAGTTCGAACCGGTCCCTGCACCGGTTTGGGCCGCATCTGACGATCCGGTGGCCGGAACAGGCTCTTCCGCCGGTAACGATGCTGCCGGGATCTTTGTCTGAATGTAGGCGGCCAGCTTTGCAATGGTGTTCAGATCTCTGAGCCGCAGGTCATCGGGCACGGCAAATCCGAACCGGGTGGCCACCTTGCCGAAAATTTCGACCTGTTTGACGGTATCGATGCCCAGGTCCGCTTCCAGATCCAGGTCCTCCGCCAGCATGTCCGGGGTGTACCCGGTCTGGGCCGCAATCACCTCCTTGACAACGGTGGTGGTATCATCGCCTGTGCTGTCAGGCCGAGTCACCACCCGCTCACCCGAATCCATGGTATGGGCGGCAGCGGGCACCGGGATGTCGGGATCATCAGATGCCGGAACCAGACCGCCTGTATGGGACGGGTCAGGGGGTTGAGTGCCTGTGGAATCCGTCGCCGCAACCGGTCCGGCCGTGCGGGTACCGACATAGTCGGCCAGCTTTGCAATGGTGTTCAGGTCCCGCAGCCGCAGGTCATCCGGCACGGCAAACCCGAAATGGGCCGCCACCTTGCCGAAAATCTCCACCTGTTTGACGGTGTCGATGCCCAGGTCCGCTTCCAGGTCCAGGTCGTCTTCCAGCATGTCCGGGGTGTATCCGGTCTGGGCCGCAATCACCTCCTTGACTTTGACAGCGGCCTCATCTGCTGCTGCCGTGCCGGTCACCACGCGCTCACCGGAATCCATGGTATGGGCGGGTGCCGGAGGCACGGCTGCCACAGTTGCTGCAGTTGACGTATCTGAAGCCCCGGCCGCCACAGGTGTGGAAGTGCCTGCCCCGGTCCGGGCCGCCACATATTCCGCCAGTTTGGCAATGGTGTTCAGGTCCCGCAGACGCAGATCATCCGGCACGGCAAATCCGAAATCCGTGGCAATCTTGCCGAAGATCTCGACCTGCTTCACCGTGTCGATGCCCAGATCCGCTTCCAGGTCCAGGTCGTCTTCCAGCATGTCCGGGGTATATCCGGTCTGGGCCGCAATAATCTCTTTGATCTTTTCAGCGGCCCGGCCTTTGTCCGGCCCGGAAGCTGGTATGTCTGACCCTGATGCAGGGAGCGAAGCCGGCGATGCAGTTGCTGCGTCAGGGGGACTGGACACCGGAACCGCTGATGTCTGTTCATGACGTGCTGCCGGTCGAACCGCCGGGGCCTGGGGCCGGGTGTCCGGTACGGCTGAGGGTGCTGCCGGATCGCCCGCCACCACGCACAAGGTGTTGTCAATGATTTTCAACTCCGGTTTCTGGACCCCGGAAATCTGCCGCAGCCACCGATGATAGGCCAGGTTGCCTTCCACCTGGTTCTCCTGTATCCGCTTGACAAACATGAAGGCAAAGTGGGAACCGAACCCGGCGGACAGGTGAAGGCCGTATTCACTGTCAATGTGATCCTGACCGGAAAAATTAAGTTTTTGAAAATGGGCCGGGACCTTGGTCAGGTTGGCGATGGGCGGGGCCTTTCGCTGCTGCAGGGCCTTGACCAGGACCACATCTTCAATGGCAGCCCCCAGGGTATGGCCGGTGAACCCCTTGGTGTTGGAGATGCAGATATCGTTGAGATGCCCTTCAAACGCGGTTTCCAGTGCTGTCACCTCGGCATCGGCACTGCCGCCTCTTGCCGGGGTATAGGTCTCATGGGACATGAACAGCAGTTTGCCGGCATAATCCTGCTTTTTCAGGCCGGTGCGTTTTTCCACCTTGTTGATGAATTTGGTCATCTCTTTTGCCATATGGGGTACATCGATGTTGTAAGTGTGGTATGCGGAGTTGGCAATATGGGTGCCCAGGATCTCGCATTGGCCGTTCATGCCCCGTTTGGCCACTTCGGTTTCTTCTTCGATCACCAGGCCCACGGCCCCGGCCCCCAGGATGGTACCATTTCGGTCTTCGTCAAAGGGTTTGGCCGCTTCCGACACCCGCTTTTTGATGGTGGCCGCCCCCAGGGCCAGAAATCCGGACCCCACCCACTGGCCCTGTAAAGGAGAGGTGGCATTTTCACCGCCCACCACCAGAACCCGTTTGCACCGGCCGGTGCGGATCCAGTCCTCGGCAATGCCGATGGCCAGGGTGGTGGAGGCACAGGCCGAAGATACCAGGGTGTTGGGCCCTTTGGCCTTGATGATCTGGGCCAGATGGGCCGATCCCAGAGGACAGGCATTGGCCAGAAAATTTCTGTCAAAGGTATAGGTGGAAAAATCTTTGCGCTTTCTGGCTTTGGATTTGAAGAACCATTCGGTGAGTTCTTCCTTGATATCGATCTCCTTGATACGCTCCATCAGAAAATAGTAGATCTTTTCGAACTCCTCGTGGGGCCGCAGAAAAAACCGCTCGTAATAGTATTTTTCCAACTCCGCCATCAGGGTTTCCCCGCTGGGCCACAACGAGGTGATGATCACCCCGGTATCCTCCTGCATCTCGGCGGGCAGGGCAAATCCACCCGGCACCATGCTTCTGCCGCCCTTCATCTTCTTGTACTGCATCACCAGGGGAATATGGGCGTCCTTGAGCGCCTCGATACCTGCGGCGATCCCCAAAGCCATGGCCACGTCATACTGTTCCTTGATGCCGTACTCATCGGTGAGGTCAAAATACCCCAGCTGCCCGGCCAGGTGGATCACGTCCTCGGTGCGGGTGATCTGCACGAACCGGGCGTTGCCGTCGGGCTGCTTGTACAGCTTGGTGATGTTCTTATCCGTGATCCGTTCCTGGGCCTCCAGGGACAACGGTTCGATAAAATTTTCGCCGTTGAGGATGGCATCGAAGTTGTCTTTGGCAAACACCCGCCGGCCCTTGCCGGGCAGGCCCACGGACACGCCGGAAATCAGGATCCGGCCGGTGTTGAAATCAAACCGGTCCATGGCGTGAATGGCGGCTTCGCGTTTTTGCCGTTCAAATTCTTTATAAAGGATCTGTTCCAGCACTTCTTTGTTTTCTTCTTTGAATTGCTCAAAATCATGCGACAGGGTCATCTGCGGCAGGGTCTCCATGTCAGGGGCCTGTTTTTGTGATTCTCCGTCACTGGTCTGTCCGGCCGGGGCAGCAGGGGCGGCCGGGGGCTGAACAAACAGGCTGTTGCAGTCAATCAGGTATTGCCGGCAGGCCTCGAAAGTTTCCACTTCCCCCTGCCGGGCATCCACGGTCACGGCCGTGCCGTATTCTCCGATGTTGATATGTTTGAGCAGATTCACCAGAAGCCGGGAAGGCCCGATCTCGACAAAATGGGTCCGGCCGGACACATACACGTTTTCCACGGACCGGATGAACTCCACCGGAGAAACGATCTGCCGGGCCAGCAGGTCCTTGACCTCATTTTCGCTCTCCGGATACGGCTTTGCCAGGGTGTTTGAAATGATCCGCCCGAACCGGGTCCTGTTGAAGGTCAGGGTGTCCAGATAGGCCCGCAGATCTTGTGCCGCCTGTTTCAGCAGCGGGGTATGAAACGCGCCGGTCAGATTGAGTTTCTTGTATGCCACCTCCTGCTGGGTCAGAAAAGAGCAGAAAGTGTCGATGGCGTCGGCTTTGCCGGACACAGCCGTCTGTTTCTCGCTGTTCTTGTTGGTGATATAAATATCGGAGATAAAGGACTGGCGCAGCAGGGATTCGGTTTCCTTTTCGTTTTTGAACACCACCATGATTTTTCCCGGCTGTTTGAGGGTGCTTTCGTACATCAGATCCGCCCGTTTGATGATCAGCCCCATGGCATCTTCGAATCCCAGGATGCCCGAGCAGAACAACGCTGTGTATTCGCCCACGGAATGACCGATAAAATAGTCCGGGCCAAACCCTTCTTTCGCCAGGCGGGAACAGATGGCCGCTGAGGACAGAAACACGGCCGGCTGGGTGTTCTGGGTGGAGTTGAGAGCCGGATCATCCCCGAACATCAGATCCAGGATCGAATATCCCCGGATGTTGAAAAAGATCTCATCCCCCTGATCCAGAACTTTGCGGATATGGGAATCGGTCTCGTACAGCTGTTTCATCATACCCGGCCGCTGGGCTCCCTGACCGGACAGCAGGGCCACCATGCGCAGTTTCCTACCTTCGGGACCGGCGGAATAAGCCGTGTCTGTCACCACCAGTTCGTCGCCGGATACCTGCCTGAATTCCGCTTCGATCACCGGTTGATCCGAAGATAGATCTTTGGATTCCAGAACCCGGGGCAGGGTGCCCATGATCAGGTGGGCGTGGTTGCCGCCGATGCCGTTGACGTTGGCGGCAAACCGCAATGGCTGGCCCGGTTTTCTGTCAACGGGCCGAATGGCGGGCTTCAGCACCTTGCTGTGGTTCAGCGTGGAATGGGATTCATCATAGTTGAAATCCGGAAGGATTGTTCCCTTCCGGTTCATGAGCATGAGCTTAGCCACGGCCACGGCCGGATTGGCGGCCTTGAAATATCCGAACTGGGGCTTGATGTTGCCGCAGTGCATGGCATGAGAAAAGCTGGCCTGGATCACCTGCTGTTCGACCATGTCACCAAACACATTGGAAAAGGCGAACAGGTCCAGGTGGTTGATATCTGATTTGCGGATTCCCGACCGGTGGTAGGCTTCGTTGATCACGGACTTGAAGGTGTGTTCCGACGGAGCCAGCAGGTGATCAGGCACAGACGAGCGCACCGTGCAGTCATCAATCTCGCCGTAAATCTCCATACCCGCTTCTCTGGCCTTTTTCAAAGTGGTGAGCACATGCACGGCAGCCCCTTCTCCCATGACATACCCTTCGGCCCGGCTGTCAAAGAAATATCCGTCCGTGCCGGACAATAGCCCCAGACGCTTGAACGCCATGAGCACGGCAGGATACAGGTTGCAGTCTACCCCGCCGGCCAGGACAAAGTCCAGGTCCTTGTGTTTGATCATCCGGGCCGCATTCCGGATGGCAATAGTGGCCGAGGCACAGGACGCATCGATCACGTAGTTGGCACCGTTGAGACCGAAATGGTTGGCGATGCGGCCGGAAATGATGTTGGACAGCAACCCCGGGGTGGTGTCTTCATTGTTTTCCGGAATGGTGTTCCGGATCACGGCCAGCAGATCATCCGCCACAGCCTTTGCCCGTGATTTGTCCACGCCCTGGGCCGCTGCCACGGCATTGGCGATGACCTGTTTTCTCACCCGGATGATATTCTTGCTCTGGCGTTCCCCGGCAATGGTGCCCAGGATCACCCCGGTTCTGGCCGGACCGCCGTCCACAGACAAGAGACCGGATCCGGACAACGCCTGGTCTGCAGCCTCCAGTCCGAAAATCTGGGCCCGCTCGATGGATTTCACCATGGTGGGGGGCATCCGGTACTTGAGGTTGTTGAATTTGAAATCCTTGACCACCCCGGCCTTGACTTTGGGCAGATGATAAATGGAGTCTTTGGGAAAAGCCGCATAAGCATCGTTGTCAAAATGGTCTTCACCCAGATGGGACAGCTGTTTTTCACCACTGGACAGTTTTTCCCAGAACATGTCCGTGTCTTTGGCACCGGGCAGAAACACGCCAAGCCCTGCCACCACAATGCGGTCGTCATTGAAATCATGGGTTGGGTCGGAAAAAATATCCCGGGCCAGGGGCTGGTACGCATCGGTCATCTCCTGCACCACCACATGGTAGTTGATGCCGCCGAACCCGTAGGAGGAGACCGCGGCCCGCCGCACCCCGTTTTCCGGGCGCTGCCATTTCACGGGGTCCTTGACGATGAACAAAGAAGAGTCTTTCATGTCATGATTTTTGGACAGGGTCTCAAACTGTCCGTTGGGGGGCAGTATGCCCTTGTTGACCGCCAGAAGGGCCTTGATCAGCCCGGCCGCCCCGGCCGCCCCCAGCAGGTGGCCGATCTGGGACTTGATGGAAGAGACGCCGGCATGGCTGTCTTTATACCAGGTGTTCAGGGTTTCCAGCTCCGCCGCATCACCGATGGTGGTGGAGGTGCCGTGGGCTTCGATGAACCCGATATCTGTGGGAGAGATTTCCGGCCGGGTGTGGTCATAGCAGCGCTGGACACTCAAGACCTGCCCCCGGGGGTTGGGGGCGGCAATGGCCTTGCCCCGGCCGTCGGACGAGCCTCCGATCCCGTTGATCACCCCGATGATCCTGTTGTTGTCACGGATGGCGTCCTTCATACGCTTGAGCACGAACACCACCGAGCCTTCCCCTAAAACAAACCCGTCCGCCCGCTGGTCAAACGGGTAGGAACCCTTTTCCGACAGGGTCCCCATTTTGGCGAAACCGATAAAGGATTCCGGGGCCAGGTGGGTGTTGACCCCGCCCACGATCACCTGGTCATGCTCGCCGGATAAAAGTTCCCCCACCCCGGATTCCAGGGCCGTGATGGAAGAGGCACAGGCCGCATCCACAATATAGTTGGCGCCACGGATACCCAGATGCCGGGCGATGCGGGAGGCTTCGATGTTCAACAGAATCCCGTGGACCGGGTCATATCCTTTGTGTTCCCCTTCCAGATGCGTCTGAAGACTGTCCCGGACAGCGGCTTTCTCGTCATCGGTCAACGCGGCCCAGGCATCGGTTTTTTCCATCATGGACAGGATCTGGGGAAACCAGTATTTGAGCTGAAGGGTGTTGCCCAGTTCGTTGGACAGGCAGGTGGCGATGACCACGGCGGTCCGTTTGGGATCTTCACAAATCAACTGCCCGTTGTCATCCAGAAGGCCGGCGTTTTCAACGGCCTTATACGCGGTCTGCAGGACCATCTGCTGGCTGCGGGACAAGCGCCTGGCCTTGTCCGGCGCATACCCGAACCGTTCGTAATCAAACTTGAAATCATCCACAAACCCGGCCAGGGTAGTGTACGTTCTGTCTTCGGCATTCCGGTCCGGGCTGTAATACAGGTCTTTGTCAAACCGGTTCTCCGGCATGGGTCTGATGGCGTATTTTTTTTCCAGGATGTTGTCCCACAGGGCATCCGGTGTGTCAGCCTCCGGCAGGATGCAGCCCATGCCCACCACCGCGATCTCGTCGTTGATCCGGCTTTTCGGACTGGCAAGAATCTCGAGCCGGTTCAGGTGATGAAACAGCCGGGATCTGGCGGTAAAATAGGTGTCATGGACCTGTTGAATGGTCACGTTCTGTTTGAAGAACGCCAGACTGTCTCCGGCCAGAAAATTTCCTTTTTCCCGGTGTTCCTCATCCTTGAACCAGGTGTAATATTGTTTTCCGGGCCGCTTGAAATCCGGCAAAAATCCCTTGGCTCCGATGAGCAGGGACCCGATGTTTTTCTTTTCAAAGGCCCGCTTGCGCTCCTCCAGTCTGACCTTGTCCCGGATCATGGCATCTTCCAGTTCCCTCATCATTTTCGCAAAGGGCGTGGGAGCGGTGCGGGAGGCCAACCCCAGGCTTTTACCGATCACCACGGTTTCATCCTTTTCAATGAGGATGTCCTGGTACTGCTTTGTCATACTCCGGGTGTCCACGATTTCTCTGGTGAACAAATAGGCCGTGCCCACCTGCAACCCGATGCTTGCCCCTTGTTTGGCCAAAAAAGATGTCATGCCGGAAATAAAGTATGAGGCAAAGCAGGTGGAGATACCGCCGGCAAACACCAGAGACAGTTTTGACAGGTTCTGTTTTCTGTTCACCAGTGTTTCAATGGCCGCCTCCCACAGCACCAGTGAGGACAGAAATCCCACATGGCCCCCGGCTTCTCCGCCCTCGAAAATGAACCGGACACACCCGCTTTTGATGGCATTCTCCATCATGGGAACCGAGGGGGTGTGCAGATAGGTTTTGGTGCCTGATGCCTCCAGGTCCCGCACCTGGGAAGGAATGCCCCCGGCGAACAGAGCAAAGGGGATCTTGTATTTTTTCACCATATCCAGGTGTTTGTGCACCATGGGGTTGAACGCCTCGATCCCGACCAGACCGGCACCGCAGTTGGGCACCTGTTCAGATCCCTTTGACAGCATGGCATCGGCCAGGGAAGCCGGCAAAGATCCCACGGCAAAAAAAGGCAGGGCCCCGGCTTCCAGGACCTTGGCCGCAAACTCCGGATTGTCGGAAATATTGGCCATCGGGCCCTGGATCAGGGGCAGCCGGGTGTTCTGGTTCCGGGCAAAGGCAGAGTTCTCGCGCACCGGATCAAATTCATCCACACAATCCAGCATCTGCCCGATGGTGGTGAAAAACTGATGGATCATTTCAGACAGTTTGTTAGATTTTTTCGCCAGATAACGGGCAAACAACCCGTCCTGACCCATGAAAAAAAGAGACTGGACAAACGGGGTGTCCTTGTCGTTCAAAGCGACAATCCTGGCGGCGATTTTGTCGTACAGCTGCTGCTCACCGTCGGACTGCGCCGCAAGCAAAACAGCTTCCTGTTTCAGGTCTTTGACCACTTTGGTACCCAGCTTGGCAAACACCCGGAACACCTGTTTGTCCTGGATACTGATCTCCGTGGAATCCCCTTCCTCCACCTCGGCCAGCAGGTTCTTGAAGGCCGGAGACACCGGTGCCTCGTCCGCCAGAAGCACCTGGGTATCCATGACAAAACCGGATACCCCGGCCGCCAGCATGCCGGCAGCGGTGTACTGTCCCACCCCTCCGTGAATGAACACGGGCCGGTCCTGATTTTTCAGGTACCACTGCATGAGAATGAAAGAAGAGTATCTGGACACCTGGCCCGCCGCCTCGTTGCCCTTGAGCACCAGGCCATGGGGATCGGCCTGGTCAATCTGAGCTATCAGGCCGATATCCTTGATTTCCAGAACCAGGCGGGTATCCCCCAGATCCAGTTTCCGATCCATGGCATGGGTGTTCGATATGGGTGCCACCACCAGATCCAGATTGGATACCGGGTGTTTTTCCAGATATTCCAGCACCTGATGATCCGGGGATGCCAGCCGGATGCCGAAAAGGACATTTTCCCCGGCCAGACGGACAATTTTCTGAATGATATCCTCTCTGTCCAGAAATTCGGTATCGAACACCGGCAGTGCACCTGCTGCAAAAACAGCGTGAAAATAGGAAAGATCAAATACTCTGACCGGGGTATAGATCATCAGCGGCAGCCGGGTATGCAGTACACGTCTTATCATGCGAAGTCTCCATTCATGGTTTTCTGACATTTTCGCCTCAATGGTTTCACATCTGGAAGCTGAAAATGCGTGTAATGTTCAAATGATTTCAAGTTTATCTCTGGTAAGAGTATCAAAATCCATGCCAGTCTGACAAAACCAACCAATCCATTGAATTTAATGATTTTTTTAATTTTTCCCCTACCCGGCCACCCTTTATGATCGTTTTTTTCTTGCATTTTATGCACATGAATTATACAAAAATGCTCATTGTCACATACAGGAAAAGATTATGAAAAAAGCCGTACTTACCCAGACAGAGCGCCATTTTTTCAAAACCGTATACAACGCGGCCTTTGCCAATCCGTTCAGTGAGCTGCGGGAACGCCTGGATCAGAAGATTGCCGGACTGTTCCCGTCTGCAGCCCGCCGGGAAAGCAAGGATATGTGTGTCCAGGAAGTGGACCGGCAGCTGAAAAAACTGGCCCGTCAGAACAGAGCCGATCTCAACCAGTACACCGGAGAAGATCAGGAACTGCTGCGGGTGGTGCATCTGTTCGATATTTTTCACAAATTCCGGGACCGGTTCGACCAGTTGATTCAAGATCAGATTGCGGCTCAGGACAAACCGGTACCGGTTGATTTTGTGGATGAGGCCCGGGAAATGATGAAAGAAAAAGGATTTTCCGCATCCCGGTTTTACCATTATTTTGCCCTGTCATTTCAACTTCGCCGGGCGTTTTATTTTATCTCCAACACCCTGGTGGGAAACAGCCCCTGCATGACCACATTTAAAAAACATTTGTGGTACAACGTGTTTACTTACAATATCGGGCTGTATGACCAGCACCTGTGGAACCGGATGGAAGATTTCTCCACCCTTCTGTTGGGAGAAACCGGCACGGGCAAAGGCACGGCAGCCAGAGCCGTCGGCATGAGCGGATTCATTCCTTTTGACACAAAACACGGCTGTTTTGTTGAAAGTTTCACCCGGGCGTTTTCCTCTTTGAACCTGTCCCAGTATCCGGAAACGCTTCTGGAATCCGAACTGTTCGGCCACACCAAAGGCGCGTTCACAGGCGCCGTAGAAGACTACCAGGGGGTGTTGGACCGGTGCAGCCCCCATGGCGCCATTCTTCTAGATGAAATCGGAGAAATCCCGGACCACATCCAGATCAAGCTGCTGCGGGTGCTTCAGGAGCGGACTTTCACACCGGTGGGATCCCATGGCTCCTCCCGGTTCAACGGAAGGGTCATTGCCGCCACCAACCGCCCGAAAACCGATATCATGGAAGGTCGGATATTCAGGGAGGATTTCTACTACCGGCTGTGTTCGGATATCATCGAGGTCCCGCCCCTGCGCAACCGGATTCAGCAGGACCCGGCTGAGCTGGACGCGCTCCTGGACTTCACGGTCACCCGCATGCTCGGCCTGGCATCCCCGAAAATCACCGGCAAAATCAAAAGAATCATTGACCGGCGCCTGGGAAACCATTATAGCTGGCCGGGGAATGTCCGGGAACTGGAACAATGCGTGAGAAGCGTCTTGCTTCGGCGGGATTACCCGGGCAAACAGGAACCGGAAGACCCGTCACTTTCCGAGTCTCTGTGCCGGGGCATCCAGGCCCAAAACCTGCCGGTTGCCGATCTGTTGTCCGGATACTGCACCCTGTTGTACGACACCTGGGGCACTTATGAGAAAGTGGCCCAGAAAACCGGGCTGGACAGGCGAACCGTTAAAAAACATATCAGGAACCTTAAACAGCCATAAGGAACATTCATGCTTTCTTTTCTGCCATCCCCCCTGAAAGGAATCCTCTCTTTCCTGATTTACCTGATCAACACCATTTTGCTCACCGTGCCGTTGATACTGGTTTCTCTGCTCAAGTTCATCCTGCCGTTCCGACCGGTGGTGGTGATCCTGGACCGTATCCTCATGGCCATCGCCGGGTTGTGGATTCACATCAACTCCCTGACCACGGACCTTTTCTGCAACATCGACTGGGATATCCGGGGCCTGGACAAGCTCAACCCGAGAGAGTGGTATCTGGTAATGTCCAATCATCAGTCCTGGGTGGACATCCTGGTTCTTCAGAAAATCCTGCACACAAAAATTCCCATGCTCAAATTTTTCCTCAAAAAAGAGCTGATCTGGGTCCCATTTCTGGGTCTGGCCTGGTGGGCCCTGGATTTCCCATTCATGAAACGGTATTCAAAGCAATTTCTGGCCCAAAACCCCCATCTGAAGGGGAAAGATCTGGAAAGTACCCGGAAAGCGTGCCAAAAATTCAAGCACACCCCAGTCTCCATCATGAATTTTGTGGAAGGCACCCGATACACACCTGAAAAAGCGAAAACATCGGCATTTTCACACCTGCTGACCCCGAGAGCCGGGGGCATCGCCTTTGTCCTGGGATCCATGGGGCAGTGTCTCAACCACATCATTGATGTCACCATTGTTTATCCGGGCCGGGTACCAAGCTTCTGGTCGTTCATCTCCGGCAAAACCCGGAAAATCATTGTGGATTTTCAACTGCTGGAAGTGGGTTGGCACATCAAAGGGGATTATTTCAATGATCCGGTTTTCAGGGAGCGGTTCTGTGAATGGCTCAATCAGTTATGGCTTGACAAAGACCAGAAAATTGATCGGTTGCTTTCCTAAAGTAGCGCCACTGCCAGACCGGTAAGAAGAAATGAGGATTCGATCATGAATTCCATTTGAGTGCCTGAAATCTGCGTGTCTTTTTCAAAAAAATGGATCAGTAAAAGCATCATGCCAGGTACCACGGCCAGCAGGAATGACAGGGAAAAAGGCAGTCCTGTCAGCCAGGCCCCGGCCAGCAGAACCATGACACCCGCCAGAACGCACCGGATCAGCACAAAGCTTTTTTTCTCCCCCAAAAGGATGGGAAGGGTCTCCCTGCCGGCGATCCGGTCTCCCTGGATCGCCACGATATCAAAAAATGCGGTCCGGCTGAACACCAGTCCGGCCGCATACAGAAATGCCACCGTGTGCCAGGCCGGCATGCTGCGGGTGTCGACCGCCGGAAGGATCGTGGTGACAATCCCCCAGGCCATGGTGATCAGGATGGTTTTGGATCCGGGAATATCTTTGATCCGCCGAATCTGCTGTGCGCTGCCAAATCCTTGGGGAATGATTTTCAGGTTGTAGGACAACCCCAGAAGACTCATGATCAACAGAATAAAAAAAGACATCACTCCGGTGGTATATGCCAGGTACAGCCCGGCCCCGCCGGCACTTAGGGCCAGCGCGGCCAGAACCGGTCGGTAGCGCCGATAAAACACGGCCCGGTCCGGATGGTTGTAGGTATCGGATTTGACGGAAAATATATTGTTGATCACCTGCATGGAAAATACGTAGAGCATGGCAATGGCAGCATGAATCATTGTACGGGGCAGCTGCTGAATCACGGAACAGGCATAGGTCAGGCTGCCGGCTCCCAGGGCCAGCAGCAGATTGGTCTTTAACAGACAATCCTGGATTTCGGAGATGAACCCTGCCACCGGACGCTGTTTCTGAAGATGCCGGGCCACCCGGGAACAGGTGTCGGTGATCACCCAGTTGGGTGTGGATGCCCCCGCGGTGATGGCAATGGACCGGAATCCGGCCAGGGCTGTGACGTCGATTTCCGACACCGATTCAATATGGATGGCAACGGCCCGGGTTTCGGCGGCCACCTGTGCCAGGCGCTTGGTATTACCGCTTTGCCGTCCCCCCACCACGATCACGGCATCATGGGTGGCGGCCAAATGCCGGACCTCCTGCTGCCGTCGTTCCGTGGACCCGCAGATGGTATCGAACACCTGGTAATGGGGCCGGTGTGCCGCACACCAGGTTTTTACCTGGTCATACACTGCCGTATTCTGGGTGGTCTGGGCCACCACCACCGCATTGTCGAACTTGGGCAGGGCCTTTAACTGATCCATGGTCGTCACCGCATGCCCCTTGGCTTTGGCATATCCCAGCAGCCCCAGCACTTCCGGGTGTTTTTTATCGCCGATAATGATGGTGGCATGCCCCTTTTCCGCATATTTTCCGATAATCTTCTGAACCTTGATCACCCGGGGACATGTGGCGTTGAGTACAGTGAACCCGGCGGTTTTCAGGGCCGCCTCATCTTCGGGCGGGACCCCGTGGGCCCGGATCAACACCATGCCGGTTCCTTTTTGGGGAATGGTATCCAGCCGGGAAATCCCTTTGGTCTCGAGCATTTCCAGCACCTGAGGATTGTGGATCAACGGACCGTACGTATAGATCGGGGCATCGGTTTGATTGGCGGCATTCAGCACCATGTCCACGGCCCGCCGGACGCCCATGCAGAAGCCGGCGGTTTTTGCAATCACAATCTTCATGAAATATTGATGAGCAGGTTCACCAGCCGGGAAAATTCCGATTGAGACGTGAAATTGATTTCAATCCGTCCTTTTTCTCCATTTTTTCGAATCTTTACCGGAGACTGGATCTGACTGGAAATCCGGGAACAGGTGTTGTCAAGAAACACCCGTTCTGTGGCAGACAGTTTCTTTACAGGGTCGGGTTTTGCCTGTCTGGACTGATTCACCAGCTGTTCAGTCTTTCTGACCGACAGTTTCTGACCGACCACCTGGTCAAACAGGGCCAGCTGTTTTTCCGCAGAGGCTGCGCCCAGAAGGGCCCGGGCATGTCCCATGGAAATCTGTTCATCCAAAAGACTTTTCTTGATTTTTTCGGGCAACCCCCTCAGCCGGAGCAGGTTGGCAATGGTGGAGCGATTCTTGCCGATTTTTTGGGCCACTTTTTCCTGGGTATAACCGAATTCGTCCATCAGCCGGAAATAGGCTTCCGCCTCTTCCAGCACATTCAGGTTGGCCCGCTGGATATTCTCGATGATGGACACTTCCAGGATCTGTTCATCGGTCAGATCCTTGACCACCACGGGCACATGGCTCAGCTGGGCAGCCCTGGCCGCCCGCAGCCGCCGCTCACCGGCAATGAGTTCATAGGCACCGTCCATATGGCGGACCAGCAGCGGCTGCAACACCCCCTGCTGGGAAATGGAGTCTTGCAGCCGCTCCAGCTCTTCTGCGTTGAACTCGGTCCGGGGCTGATACCGGTTGGGAGCGATCTCTCCCACCGGGCACATGAAAAAATCCCCCCGGTCCTTCTGCGCATCCATGTCAAAATCAGGAATCAATGCACTGATTCCCCGTCCCAGGCCGGTTTTCTTCTTTTTTTTGTCCATCATCGTTTCAGCAGCTCCCTGGCAAACGCCATATATCCTTTCGCTCCTTGTGACTGCTTGTCGTATAACACCACCGGCAGGCCGTAACTGGGCGCCTCTCCCAGTTTCACGTTCCGCGGTATTTTGGTTTTGAACACCAGATCTTTAAAATATTGCCGGGCATCTTCCACCACGTTCTGGGCCAGATTGGTGCGGCGGTCGAACATGGTCAGGACAATGCCTTTGATTTTCAGTCCCGGATTAAACGATGACTTGACCCGCTTGACCGTATCCAGCAGCTGCCCTAACCCTTCCAGGGCAAAAAACTCGCTCTGAAGCGGAATCAGCACAGAATGTGAGGCCACGAACGCATTCAGGGTCAGCAGGCTCAATGCCGGCGGACAATCGATAAACACATAATCATACCGGTTTGCCACAGGCATCAGCAACTCCTTGAGCCGGGCTTCCCGTTGAGGTGCGGATACCATTTCAATTTCAAAGCCGATCAGGTCCACATTGGCAGGCAGCAGGGTCAATTCCGGCATCATGGTGGGCATCAGCAGATCCTGGATCTCCG
>JAABTO010000011.1 GCA_011389835.1 Desulfotignum sp.
ATCAAGGTGATGACCGACGGTATTCTGCTGGCGGAAACCCAGCAGGACCCGCTGTTGAAGCGCTATGACACCATTATTGTGGACGAAGCCCATGAAAGAAGCCTGAACATCGATTTCACCCTGGGCATTCTGCGGCGCCTGGTGAAAAAGCGCAAACACCTGAAACTGATCATCACCTCCGCCACCATCGATACCCAGAAATTTTCAGACGCCTTTGACAACGCCCCCATCATCGAAGTCTCAGGCCGGATGTTTCCGGTGGAAGTGTTGTACCAGCCGATTTTAGAGGACACCGGAGAAAAGCAGAACCCCGAAGATCAGGGATATGTGGAAGCGGCAGCCGAGGCAGCCCATGTCCTGTTGACCCGGACCCGTTCCGGAGACATGCTGATCTTCATGCCCACGGAACAGGATATCGGCGAAACCATGGAACTGCTCAAGGGCCGGCAGCACCCCGGGGTCACCATTCTGCCCCTGTTCGCCCGGCTGTCCGCCAAAGAGCAGGCCAAAGTGTTTTCACGCACCCCGGGCCGGAAAGTCATCGTCTCCACCAACGTGGCGGAAACCTCTTTGACCATTGCCGGCATCAAATATGTGATCGACACCGGTCTGGCCCGTATTCCCAGCTATTCCCCGAGAACCCGGACCACCTCGCTGCCGGTGCGGCCCATCTCCCAGAGTTCGGCCAACCAGCGGATGGGCCGGTGCGGCCGGGTGGAAAACGGGGTGTGCATCCGGCTGTATGATGAAGATGATTTCAACGGCCGCCCGTTTTTCACCTCCCCGGAAATTTTGCGGAGCAACCTGGCCGAGGTCATTTTGCGCATGATCTCCCTGAAACTCGGGGATGTGCAGGGGTTTCCCTTTATCGATCCCCCGGCCCCAAAAAGCATCCGGGACGGGTTCGATACCCTGGTGGAGCTGGGGGCGATCAGACTCTCCCCAAAAAACAGAAAAGCCGTGACCCTCACCCCGGTAGGACAGGTCATGGCAAGACTTCCGGTGGATCCCAAACTGTCCCGAATTCTGATTGCCGCCCGGGAGAACCACTGTCTGGCCGAGGCCCTGGTCATTGTTACGGCCCTGTCCATTTCCGATGTCCGGCAGCGCCCGGCGGAAAAAGCGGCGGCTGCGGATCAGAAACATGCCCGGTTCAAAGATCCGTCCTCGGATTTCGTCACCCTGCTCAACATCTGGGACTCATACAAAACAGAAGAAAACACCTCCAGATCCCGGGCAAAACTCCGGCAGTTCTGCATGGATCATTTTCTGTCATTCAAACGGATCCGGGAATGGCTGGATATTCACCACCAGATCAAGCGTCAGCTGGAAGAGCACGGATTTACCGATTTCTCGCCTTTCACCCCGTTGCCCGGCACCGATCAGCTCAAATCAAAAGACCATCATATCGGGGGTTCCCTGTACATCGCCCTGCATAAAACGCTTTTGGCCGGATATCTGTCTCACATTGCCCATAAAAAGGAAAAAAACATCTATTCTGCGGCCAAAGGTCAGCAGGCCATGATTTTTCCGGGATCCGGCCTGTTCGACAAGGCCGGCCCCTGGATTGTGGCGGCCGAGTATGTCAAGACCAGCCAGCTGTTTGCCAGGGGGGTGGCCAACATCGATCCGGCCTGGCTGGAGGAGATCGGAAAAGACCTGTGCACCCGCACCTATTCAGCCCCCCGGTGGGAAAAAAACCAGGGCCGGGTTATGGCGACGGAGCAGGTCTCTTTGTTCGGCCTGATCATTGTGGCGGGAAGGTCCGTACCGTATGGCAACATCCATCCGGAAGAAGCAGGGGATATCTTTATCCGCAGCGCCCTGGTGGATGGCGAGGTCCACCAGCCATTTGCCTTCATGGTTCACAACCGTAAGCTGATCGAAGAACTGGAAGAGATGGAACATAAAACCCGGCAGCGCGGCATTCTGGTGAGCACAGAAGATATGGTCCAGTTTTATCATTCCCGGCTGCCCCGGCCGTTTTTTCACATCAAGACCTTTGCCAAATTTCTGAAAGACCAGAAAGATGATCAGTTTCTGCGCATGACCCGGGAAGACCTGGAAAAAAACCGGGCGGATCAGGATCATCTGGCGTTGTTTCCGGATATGCTGACAACGGAACAGGGAAATTTTGCCCTGTCCTACCGGTTCAATCCCGGGGACAAGGCCGACGGTGTCACAGTGAAGGTGCCGGCAGATATGGCGGCCCAGATGCCCCGGAGCGCTGTGGAAAAGCTGGTGCCCGGTCTGTTCGAGGAGAAAATCGCCGGCCTGATCAAAGGGCTGCCCAAATCCTTTCGGGTCCGGCTGATGCCGATCCAGACAACGGCGGCCCGCATTGCAGCCAGTCTGCCACCGGACAACACCCCGCTGTTCTCCCAGTTATCCGCTTTTATCCAGAAACAGTATGGATTCACTATCCCGGCCACGGCCTGGTCGGAAGACCAATTGCCCGATCACCTGAAAATGCGCATTTCCATCCGGGATCACCAGGACCGGGAGATCACCTCTTTGCGCGACCCGGCGCTTTTGAACCGGTTTCCCGCGGCAGCCCCAAAGCCCGGCACATCCGCCCTGGACCGGGCCAGACAGGCGTTTGAAAAAACCGATATCACTGACTGGTCTTTTTCCGATCTTGCTGAAGAACACCTCATTGACGAGCCGGACGGGTTCACCCGAAAAGTCTATCCCGGCCTGAAAATCGAGGCGGATGGCCTGAGTCTGCGGCTGTTTCTGTCCCGAAAGGATGCGGCCACCGCCCATGTCCAGGGAATCCGCCGGCTGTATGAGCATCAGTTTGCCGATCTGTTCAAGGCCATTCGAAAAGATATCCGCACCATGACGGGCCTCAAACAGATCGCCCCCTGTTTCAATGGAACGGCCGCATTTCAAGACGAGACCTATACCTGTATCACCCGGCACCTGTTTGAAAAAAACCTGCGGACCCGGGAAGCATTCGAAACATACATCCAGGAACTACGCCCCGCGATTTATGAGAAAACCCAACACCTGCTCAAAGACATCCAGGCGGTGGGACAGGCATATGCCGAGTGTTTTACGCTGATCCAGTCTCTGTCTTTGAAACACAGAGACCGGCCCCAGGCCAGCCGGATTCTCACGGAACTGTTTGACGCGCTCAAAAACCTGGTGCCCGCTCATTTTCTTTCCCTGTATACCGTAGAACGGATCCGGCATCTGCCAAGGTACGTGGACTGCATCCGAATCCGGGCCCAGAGAGGGGCGGACAACCCGGTCAAAGAATCGGAAAAAGCTGAAAAGGTCCGGCGGTTTGAAAATCACCTGGCCACCCAGGTGGCGGGGCTGTCTGAAAAGACCTCCCCTGAAAAAGCGCAGAAAGTGGAGGATTTTTTCTGGCTGCTGGAAGAATACAAAATCTCGGTATTTGCCCAGGAACTGAAAACCGCAGTCAAGGTGTCTGCCAAGCGCCTGGAAAAAGACCTGCACCGTCTGTCCACCATGATCTGATATCATGGCCGTGCTGCCCTGTGTGCTTTCCTGGCCTGAAAATTATCCGGTTGTCTGGTTTTTCAACCGCTGAAGGACCTGTTTCTCCAGATGCCTGAAAACCAGGGACAACGATCTGGTTTCTCTGACAGGACCGGAATCGTTCCATCCGGCCGCCAGGGCCTGCTGTTTTTTCAGACCGAACTGATCTACGGAATCCACCAGCGTCATCCATGCCAGCAGTTTCTGAATCACATGGCGTTCTTCCGGGCTCAGATCCCCCGTGTCAATGGTCTGTCCACTGTCTGTCGTAATAATCATCTGTTTTCTTTCTTGTCCGGCTTTCAAACTGCTTTCCGGTTTTTCCGCAAAACCCTTGAAACCTGCTGCATAATGCATTAATTTGCCATAGAATATCAATCAGAAACCCAAGATTCAACCAAAGGATTATTTCGTGTTCACTGAAACCGTTACCTTTCCGGCCGCGTTTGCCGCAGGCCTGCTGTCGTTTTTATCGCCCTGTATCCTGCCGTTGATACCTGCATATTTTTCGTTCATCACCGGCCTTTCTTTAGATGAACTCACCCAGGGCAGACAGGAGACCCGGAAAAAAGTGATCCTGTCCACCCTGGCCTATGTGGCCGGGTTTTCCCTGGTATTCATTCTTCTGGGGGCATCCGCATCGTTTCTGGGGTCGGTCTTCACGAAATACGCCCATATCGTTCAGTATGTCGGGGGCGCCATCATCCTGATTTTCGGACTCCACCTGCTGGGGGTCATCAACATCAAGGCCCTGGCGTTTGAAAAACGGATTCACATGACTCAGAAACCGGTTCACCTGGCCGGCACCTTTGTCATCGGCATGGCGTTCGGTGCCGGATGGAGTCCCTGCATCGGCCCGCTGTTAGGCAGTATCCTGATCGTAGCCGGCAACCAGGATACCGTGATCAAAGGGGTCTGGCTTCTGGCGGTCTATTCCGCCGGACTGGCGCTGCCGTTTATTCTCATATCGTTGTTCATCACCTCGCTGGTGGAAACAATGAAAAAAGCCACCCGGTTTATTCCCATCATCAACAAAGTGGCCGGAGGGCTCTTGATTCTCATGGGACTGCTGCTGATTTTTGACAAATTTCACCTGCTGACCGTGACCTGAGCCCGTTCAAAACCATGTCAAAGATATCTTCCCGTTTTTACAGCCAGCTCATCGTCACCACTCTGGCCAAACTGCTGATGAACACGGCCCGGCGGATGGTGTATCCCTTTGCCCCGGCCTTTGCCAGGGGTCTGGGCGTGGACCTGGCCGCCATCACCTCGATCATCGCTTTGAATCAGGCCACCGCCGTCTTGGGGCCGGTGGGGGCGTCTTTTGCCGACCGGTACGGCAATCGCCGCATTATCCTGGTTTCCCTGGTGATGCTCAGCCTGGGATGTGTGGCTGCGGGCCTGGTCCCTGTGTACGGCACCCTGGTGCTGGCCCTGTTTCTCGCGGGGCTGGCCAAAAGCATTTTTGATCCCAGTTTCCAGGCGTTCATCGGCACCCAGGTGCCGTTTGAACAGCGGGGAAAGTTTATCGGCATCACCGAACTGGCCTGGGCCGGTGCTACTCTGGTGGGGATTCCCCTGGCCGGTATGACCATCCAGACCGTTTCCTTTCAAACCCCGTTTCTGGTTATCGGTATCATGGCAGCCGTCTGCTTCACTCTTATTTTCCGGTTGATGCCCCGGGACCGGCCGTCCGCCGTGGATTCGGGGGAAAAGACCCGGCTGCTGCTGGCCAACTGGAAACAGATCATAAAAAACCGCCGGGTTCTGGGAATGCTGAGTTTCGCGTTTTTCATGGCCCTGGGATCCGATATACTGTTCGTGGTTTACGGGGCCTGGCTGGAACAATCCTATGGCCTGTCTCTGGCTGCCATCGGCCTGGGGACCATCCTCATCGGTCTGGCAGAAGTGGCCGGTGAAGTGTTCACTGCATTTTTTTCCGACCGCATCGGGCTGTTGAAAACCATCTTTATCGGTTTGATCCTGACAGCCGGATTCTACTTTCTGCTGCCGGTTCTGGACCGGGGAGTGCCTTATGTACTGGGCGGGCTGTTCCTGGTATTTCTGTGCTTTGAGTTCACCATTGTGACGGCCATGGGCCTGGCCACGGAACTGATGCCCGAACTGCGGGCCTCCACGTTATCCGCATTCTACGCGGTCGGGGGCTTGGGCCGGGTGGCCGGGGCATTCACCGGCGGGATGATCTGGTCTTTCACCGGTATCGGCACCATCAGCCTCATTGCCGGTACCTGTACCCTGCTGGCCTTGGGCTGTATGATTGCCGGATTTATACGGATTTCCCCGTCTTAAGCAGGGCCGCCTCAAACCGTCTGAAATCCGGTTCCGTGATACCCGCCACCCCTAACGGGCGTTCCAATGCATCATGGCAGTCCGACCCGCCGGTCACCAGCAGATGATATTGTTTGGCCCAGGAAAGCAGCTTTGCCTGATGTTCTTTGGTGTGTCCCGGATAAAACACCTCAAGTCCCTGCAGACCGGCAGAAAGAAATTCAGGCAGCAGGGTTTTGACGGTCTCCACCGGCGGAAGCACTTCTTTGTAATGGCCTTTGCCTGGAAAAGAACCCGCTGCCGGGTGGGCCAGAACCGCCAGCAGCGGGTGTTTTTTCATGAATCGGGCCACATCCTTCAGTTCGATACCCGACGGCACATACGCGGGACTGTCATTGCCAATGATCTGATGAATGGTCTCTTTTTCAGTGATCCCCAGTTTTTCCGACAGGGCCAGAGCAAAATGCCGTCGGGTGGCATTGCTGCTGAGGCCGGCTATGTCTTGAAACTTCAGATCTCTGGTCAGTATCGGGGTCTTTCCCGCACTTCCGAAGAAGTCATTGATCCGGGCGATTCTTTCCCTTACCAGGCCTTCGCCCCGGCCTTTTGACAAAATGGTTTCAAACGCATCCACAAAACCGGGATCTGACAGACGGTCTTTGGAAAAATAACACAGCAGGTGCAGGGTGCCGGTAAAAAACGGCCGGCAAAACCGGACTGAGACTTCCACCCCGGGGATCACCTGGATGCCGGCCTGCCGACCGGCTGTCAGCCCCGGTTCAATGCCCTTGAGGGTATCATGATCCGTGATGCCCACAGCACCCAGGCCCAGTTCCTTTGCCCGGGCCACCAGCTGATCGGGGGAAAAGTCCCCGTCCGAAGCCCGGGTGTGGTTGTGCAGATCGGCAAATACCGCGTGTGTCATGATGGTTTTCTCCTGGCGTATTATGGATGCCTCCGGTTATCCGGTCAAGGTCTCTCTCGCTTTCCAAGGCTTGCAACAGAGCATTTTTTTCAAAAAAATTCAAGATATCGTTTGATTTTTAACCCGTAAGTGATAGAAGAAAAAACAAAATTGAAAAATTTTCAGTGAAATTAAAGATGCATCATCAACCAAACCCCCTCATAAAACGGATTTTAACATGGACATTCTGAATGAACTGGGGAAAATCGAATCTGCTGAACAGGCGCGGGCTGTTTTTGAAGAACGAATGGATGCGAACCAGTTTGGCCGTATTTCCAGAATCACCCATCCGGAAGTGTTGAAACGGATCGCCAATGCGGTGGTGATCTGCAACCCGGCCCACATTTTCATCAATACCGGATCGGAATCAGACCGTGCGTTCATTCGGAACCTGGCCGTCGAAACCGGGGAAGAACGTCCCCTGGCGCTGGATAACCACACTATCCATTTCGATCTGCCCGGTGAACAGGGACGTATCGTGGACCGGACCTTCTACATCGCCGACCCGGAAGATCAGGTCTCTTCTCTGGCCAACCGCATGAACCGACCACAGGCACTGGAAGACGTCCGGGTCAACATGACCGATATCATGGCCGGAAAAACCATGATGGTAGGATGCTACATGCGGGGACCGGTGGGGTCGCCTGTCTCCAACCCGGCCTTGGAAATCACCAGTTCCGCCTATGTCAGCCACAGTGCAGAACTGCTGTACCGAAACGCGTTTGCGGATTTTGACAAAGAGGTGGCGGCCCGGGGCCATTTTTTCACCAATGTTCATTCCCAGGGCCTGAACCGGCCCGAAGACCTGCCCGATGCAAGGGTGTTCATGGACCGTCAGTACCAGACCACCTACAGTTTCAAATGTACCTATGCCGGCAACACCCTGCTGCTCAAAAAAGGCAATCACCGGTTTGCCGTGGACAAGGCGGTCTACAGCAACCGGGGGGAGGAACTGTCCGAGCACATGTTCATCACCGGGATCCAGGGACCGGGAGGCCGGGTGACCTGGTTTGCCGGGGCCGCTCCTTCCGGATGCGGCAAAACCACCACTGCCATGGCCGGCCACCTGTTTGTGGGAGATGACCTGGCCCAGATGTGGATCGAAGACGACGGCAGTATCCGAACCGTCAATCCGGAAGCCGGCATATTCGGCATTGTGGAGGATGTGAACCAGGAAGGGGATCCATTGCTCATGAAAGTGCTCAGACAGTCCGGACATGAAGTGATCTGGTCCAATGTGCTCATCGATGAAACCAATATTCCCCACTGGCTGGGCAACCATGAACCTTTACCGGAAAAAGGCATCAATTTTCAGGGAGAATGGTATCCCGGTAAAACCGATGACTACGGCAAGCCGGTTCCCATGTCCCACCCCAATTCCCGGTGCACACTGCGGTCCACCAGCCTGGACAACTATTCGTCTGAAGCGGATAATGCGGCCGGCGTGATCACCCGGATATTCACTTACAGCGGAAGAGATGCCGACACCATGCCCCCGGTATGGGTGGCACCGGATTCGGACCACGGGGTGGTGATCGGGGCATGTATCGTGTCCGCCGCCACTGCCACCGAAGTGGGCGCCAGCGGGATCAAAAGAGCCCCCTGGGCCAATGCGCCTTTCATTCCCGGCGCCTTAGGGGATTACATGGATGCCCAGTTCCGGTTTTTCGGGAACGCAAACATTCAGAAATCGTTCCAGCCGGTCATGGCCGGACTGAACTATTTTCTTACGGACAGCGCCCGGGGCGGCAGTACCAACCGTCTGCTGGGAGAAAAAAAGGATGTCAAGGTATGGCTGGCCTGGCTGGAGCGGTATGCCCACCAGGAAGCGGGCTGTATTCAAACCCCTGTCGGCAACCTGCCCCTGTACCGGGATTTGGTACCCCTGTTTGAGGAGATCATTGACAAACCCTATCCCAAAGACCTGTATGACCGCCAATTTTCATTATATGTGGATAACATTATTGCGCGCATCGAACTGCAGGAAGCCGCTTATGCCAAAGAAGAGAATATCCCCGGCAGGCTGTTCGAAATTCTGGCGCAGCAGAAGGAAAAGCTGCACGCCTGGAAACAGACAAAAGGCCGCGTGATTCTGCCGGATGATATGGAACGTTGATCCTTGTTGATTTAATCAATTTTATTGGATTTATTTCTTGATTTTATGATTTTTTTTGGATAAAAATGTTGATTTCACAATACAAATAAAAAACATTCACAAATAGTGTTGCAGCCGGATGCTGCTGACAATATGTTTTTGAAAACAGGAGGAAGCAATGGCAAAAATTGTCCATCGTGAGGAAATGGCCCAGGGCACCATCATCATGAATGAGATCGATGCCCCGCGCATATCCCGCAAAGCAAAACCCGGCCAGTTCGTTATTCTTCAGGCCGATGAAACCGGAGAACGGATTCCCTTGACCATGGCGGATACCAATCCGGACAAGGGAACCATTACCATTATCTATATGGTGGTCGGCAAATCCACGGCCCGTTTCAAAGAACTGCAGGTGGGAGAGGAGTATTTTGCTCTGATCGGACCGCTTGGGGCCCCCACGCATATTGAGAATTTCGGCAAGGTGGTGTGTGTCGGCGGCGGCACAGGCATCGCGGTGCTCCACCCCATCACCCGGGCATTGAAGCAGGCCGGCAACGAGGTCACCACCATTCTGGGTGCTCGAAGTTATGACCTGCTGATCATGGAAGACAAGATGCGGGCCGTATCCGATCATTTTCACATCTGCACGGATGACGGGTCCCACGGACATCACGGATTTGTCACCGATGTGCTCAAAGATGTCCTGGAAAAAGACAACATCGACCTGGCCGTGGCCATCGGCCCGATTCCCATGATGAAGTTCTGCAGCCTGATCACCAAGGAAAAGAATGTCAAAACCTTTGTGAGTCTGAACCCCATCATGGTGGACGGCACCGGCATGTGCGGGTGCTGCCGGGTATCCGTAGGCGGAGATACCAAGTTCGCCTGTGTGGACGGCCCGGAATTCGATGGGCACAAAGTGGATTTTGACGAGCTGGCCAAACGCCTGGCTTCCTATCTGGACGAAGAACGCACCAGCATGGAAGCCTTTGAAAAAAGCAACGCATGAACACGCAACCGCCTGGTTGTACGGAGGAATAAATGGCAAAAAAAGAAAAAATAAACCGGGTCACCATGCCGGAACAGGACCCGGATGTCAGACGGAGAAATTTTGAGGAAGTTCCCCTGGGACTGACCGAAGAGATGGCGATGACCGAGGCCAAACGGTGCCTGCAGTGCAAGATACCGTCCTGTGTGAACGGGTGCCCGGTTTCCGTGCCCATCCCTGAGTTTATCAAGTGCATTTCAGAGGGTGATTTTTCCGGCGCCATCAACAAGCTGTGGGAAAGAAATGCCCTGCCGGCGGTATGCGGCCGGGTCTGCCCCCAGGAAGAACAGTGCGAAGGCCTGTGTATTGTGGGCAAGAAAGACAAACCCGTTGCCATCGGTTACCTGGAACGATTTGCCGCAGACTATGAACGGAAAAACGGGGTCGGAGATGTCCCGCCCGTGGCTGAAAAAACCGGCAAGAAAGTGGCGGTCATCGGCTCGGGTCCGTCCGGGCTCACCGTAGCCGGGGACCTGCTTCTCAAAGGGCATGATGTCACTATTTTCGAGGCGTTCCACAAGACCGGCGGGGTCCTGGTCTACGGCATTCCGGAATTCCGGCTGCCCAAAGAGATCGTGGCATCGGAAGTGGCCACCCTGGAAAAAATGGGCGCCAAAATCGAATCCAACACTGTGGTGGGGGCATCGGTCACCATTGACGAATTGTTTGAAGAAGGATATGACGCCGCCTATATTGGTGTCGGCGCCGGCCTGCCCCGGTTCATGAACCTGCCCGGTGAAAACCTCATCGGCATCTATTCCGCCAATGAATACCTGACCCGCACCAACCTGATGAAAGGGTACCGGTTCCCTGAGTACGATACCCCCATTGCCAAGGGCAAAAACGTGGTGGTGCTGGGGGCCGGCAACGTGGCCATGGACTCGGCCAGAACCGCCATGCGCCTGGGTGCGGATTCGGTCAAGGTGGTGTACCGGCGATCCAGAGAAGAGATGCCGGCCAGGGAAGAAGAGCTGCACCATGCCCTGGATGAAAAGATCGAGTTTGTCCTGCTCACCAACCCCACGCAATTCTTCGGTGATGAAAACGGCCGGCTCACCGGCATGGAATGTTTGAAAATGGAGCTGGGAGAACCGGATGCCTCCGGCAGAAGACGGCCCGTGCCCATCGAAGGATCTGAGTTCCGCTTCGACTGCGATCTGGTGGTGGTGTCTGTGGGCTCCAATGCCAACCCACTGCTGACCAATGCCACGCCGGACATGGCGTTGAACCGCTGGGGCAACATAGTGGCGGATCCGGTCAGCGGCAAGACCACCAAAAAGGGGGTCTGGGCCGGGGGCGACATCGTCACGGGGGCTGCCACGGTCATCCTGGCCATGGGCGCCGGCAGGACTGCGGCCAACTCCATGCATGACTACCTGACCATCGGCTGGTAAGCTTCAGCCACACCCTATCAAACCCAGGGCCGGGGCAAACCGATACATCGATTCGGTTTGTGCCGGCCTTTTTCATGATGCATTTATCACCATCGATCGGATAGGCTGCCTTGGAACGCCTCACTCAGACGAGATAAACACCTTGTGATCCACCAGGGACAATGAATGGATCCGTCCCTTAATGAATTTCTGATCCCCGAAAATGGATACCAGGCGGATCCCGTTCTCATCGGGCTCCACCTTGTCCACCGCTTCCATGATCAGGGTTTCCTTGTCCGCTTCTTTCAGATATGCATTTGCTTCACACATGCCGGGTTCTCCTTATTGATCTTCCATAAAAGACAGATGGGATGCCATGAGTTCATCCACCAGCATGGGCAGCGGCAGCCCGGCCACGCCCACGATATCGATATTTTCCTGGCTCAACGGCAGCAGCACCTTTCTGGCGTCTGACAGGCTGATGGCCTCGGCCATAGGGCCGGTCACCTCCCCCATCATGGCATGGGGCATGATGATGCCCACCGGCCCGATGATCACATCCGCCTTTTTCACGGTCTGGATGATGGCGTTGGTGCCGGAGGCCCCTTTGTTGGCCCGGGATTTGAGCATCTGGGCCGTGGCAATGGCATTGGTACCCAGAGCGATAATCTCCACCGCCTCGCCGAACCGCTCCTTGAGTTTTTTGATGACCACGGCACCGATCCCTCCGCCCTGTCCGTCCACCACACAGATGGTCTGTCTTTTGCTGTTATTCATGAATCGTTTGTCTTTATTTTTCCGGTTGTCCGTACACCGGCAGGCTCACCTGCCGGCAAACATCTGGCTGACATGGCGCCAGACCGCCTGTTCCACTTCCTCTTCAGACGCGTTCCCCTCCACCACTTTCACGGTTTCCTGGTCTCGGAGCCTCTCAAACGCGGCAAAATAATTATCCCGCACCTGGGTCAGAATGTCAATTTTTTCAAACAGATCCAGGTGTTTCCGGGCGGCCCGGATCCGCTCCAGGCAGATTTTAGGCGCCACATCGATGAAAAGCGTCAGGTCCGGTTTCAGAATCTTCGCGTTGACCGCATTCATACAGATGACCCATGACAAATCCATGTCCCTGGCATGATACGCATAAGAAGAAAAATAATACCGGTCACACAGCACGATGTGCCCTTGTTTCACCAAAGCTTGAACCCCGGTGTCCGGGGTCACCAGGTGATCGGTCCGGTCTGCGGCGAACAGGGCCGCCAGGGTCTGCGGATCCATGCTGATCCGGCCTCCCAGAATCTGACGGATCAGGGTCCCCACCGGACCGTCGGTGGGTTCACACGTGGTCTCCGCAGGAATCCCCATACCGGTGAGCCGCTTTTGCAGCCGCGCCATCTGGGTGGTTTTGCCGGACCCGTCCAGCCCTTCGAACACCAAAAATCTGCCAGTTGCCATGTGCCTTCCGTCCTTGTAGTCTGCAAAATTATTGCCAGGGGCATTTATACCAGTATCCGGATGCAGTGGCAAGGCCGGACAAACCGCAACGACCTGAAAATCAATTCTTACCTCGGAACAACTGGATTTTTCTTGTCTTAAATTAGTTGCTCTGATACAAGTACAATATATTGTAAGTGAATCGGGGTGGAGATAATATATCGGATTAGGGAGGATTTCCTTTAGAATGGGAAAAATATTTCACCGTATCCGCCGACTTATCACCCCCCCTGAAAAAACTGCCGTTAAAAAACCGTCTGCTGTTCCTGCCCGTCTGCCCACCCTCTGGCTGCTGGGCAAAACCGGGGCGGGGAAATCCTCGTTGATTCAAGTGATAACAGGGCGTTCGGATGTTGAAATCGGCAATGGCTTCAGCCCCTGCACCCGGAGCTCCCGGCGCTATGATTTTCCATCAGAAAAGCCGCTGCTGCGTTTTCTTGATACGCGGGGTCTTGCCGAGGCCGACTACAATGCCGATGAAGACATCGCCGCCTGTGCGCAGGCGACCAGTGCCGCCATCGTCGTGATGAAGGCGGAGGAACCCGAACAAAGCGCAGTGATCCGGGCCCTTGAACGGATTCGCAGATCCGGTGCCGTCAAACATCTTTTGCTGGTCCACACGGGCGTCCTGCTGCTCGATGATGCGCTTCAACGCCGCCAGGCCATTAACCACAATCAGTACCTGGTCGAATCTGCCTGGAAACAACCGGTCACATCCGTGGCCGTGGATTTCGGGGACGCGGGCGACGGAACCGTCGGGGTGGAAGACCTGCGCTCTGCGCTTGCTGATTTTTTACCCATCATTGCCCTGCTGAGCACCAGAGAAGAACATGCCAATGCCGAAGAGAGCCGCTTTGCCCCTCTTCGTAACGATATCCTCTGGTACGCTGCTGCTTCCGGCGGCACAGACGCCTTCCCGGTGGTCGGACTGGGCACTGTCCCGATGATTCAGGCAAAAATGCTGCATCATCTGGCCGGGCAATACGGGATCTCGTGGGACAAAAAAGCCCTGGCCGACTTTGTCGCGGCCCTGGGAGCCGGATTCAGCGTGCAGTATCTATCCAAGCTGGGCATACGTCAGCTAAACAAACTGATTCCGGTTTATGGGCAAACCGTCGGCAGTGCCGCAGCCGTTGTCGTGAGCTTTTGTTCGACCTATGCCATCGGCCGGACAGCCTGCAAGTATCTCTATCACAAAAGCAAAGGAGAAGCCGTCTCCGAGCAGGAACTTAAACGCCTGTATCACCAGGCGTTCAACGAAGTCCGAAAGGTAAAGAGCCGTGAAACGTCTGTTGAACCGCATTAAAACAACCCGGCGGCTGTCACCGGCAGCCATGCCGCTGCTCGCCATCGCCCTGGTCTTGCCTGTACTGATTCTGGGTATGTTCGGACTGATCGCCCTGATCGACTATGGCTATATTCTGCATTTTGTTGCGCTGCTGGCCTTTTGCGCTCTCCTGATCACGGCATTAAACTGGACACTGCGGCGACCCTCCCCTGGCACAGTACCCCTGCCGGAAGAGGGGCTGGTAACAGCTTCCACCGATTGGGGTGATTACGATCACCGGGTCTGGGACAGACTGAACCGGAAAATTGCCGAACAGCTGGCGGAAAACGCCCAGTGGGGGCATCTGCAGGAGCACGCCCTGGCGCTGATCAAGGCAGCTGCTGAAAACTACCACGTCAAAGGAGATCGGAAAGAACTTGCCTTTTCCATTCCGGAACTGTTGATGATGGTTGAGGAAATCAGCCGCCGTTATCGTCTGCTGCTGAAAACACATGTTCCATTTATTGAAAATACACGTCTATCATTGCTGGCACAGGGGTATGACAACAAGGAAAAGCTGATGTCCGGCTACAGAGCGGCCAAATGGGCGTGGAACAGCTACCGGATTGTCCGGCTGGCCAGTCCGCTGACAGCGGTGCTGGCTGAATTCCGCAGTCAGGTGATCGGCAAAATGATGACCCAGGTCAGTGCCGAGTTTCAGCTCAAGCTGAAACAGGCCCTTCTGCAGGAAGCTGTTTCCGTCGCCATCGATCTCTACAGCGGACGCTTCCGGGTCCAAGCGCATCATCAGGCGACACAAGGGCAGGATAGCAGGAATATGGCACCGCCCCTTGAGCCATTACGGATTTGCTTTGTCGGGCAGACCGGTTCAGGCAAATCGTCCATCATCAATGCCCTTATCGATGCCATGGTCGCCGAAGTGAACCCGCTCCCCTCAACCAGCACATCAACTGTCCATCAATGCCGGATTGACGGAATGGAGATGGTTCATCTGGTTGATCTGCCGGGTCTGGACGGCACCGAAAAAACCACGAAGAAGCTGCTCAAGGAGGTAACCAGCTGCGATCTGATCATCTGGGTGCTTAAAGCCAATCAGCCCGCCCGGTCCCTGGACAGCGACTTTAAACAGCATTTTGATGCCTTTTATCTGGCAACAGCCCGCCGTTCACAAAAACGCCCTGTCATCATCGCTGTGCTGAACCAGGTTGATCGCCTGCCCCCTGTGCAGGAGTGGCATCCGCCTTATGATCTGGAAAACCCGGAAACCCCCAAGGCAAAAACCATTAAAGCGGCCCTGGCGTACAATCGCGACCTGTTCGGCTTTAACGAACTGATTCCTCTGGCTGTCGCCGAAAATCAACCGACCTATCATCTCGATGAACTCAAGAGGCTGCTCGACACATCCTGTCAGCAGGGGCTGCAGACCCAACTGAATCGCCGCCGCATCCAGACCGGCGGTGGCGGGGGGATCTGCGACCAGGCCGGGCGGCTCTATCAATCAGGCAAGTCACTGTTTGCCATCATCAGAGATAAAAACCATGCAAGCTCCGATTGACATTGAGACCGCTGGAGTGAGCTTGCTGCAGAAGGTGCACGGTCAGCTGCAAACAAGGAGGAATATGAAAAAATGTGTGCTCACCCTGGTGGGAATCCTGTTCCTGGTCCTGCCGGGGGTTTCTTGGGGGGAAGATTTTCGTCAGTGGCTGGAGGGCTTTTATCCTCGGGTGGCCAACCAAGGGATCAGCCGGGCCACCTGGGAGACCGCCTTTGACGGCATTGATCAACCCGATGCCAGGGTGCTGGAGAAGGCCCGCTTTCAGCCTGAATTCACAATAGAAATCTGGGATTACCTCGATTCCCGGGTCACCCCGCTGAGTGTCGAGCGAGGCCTGCAGATGGAGCGCTATTACGCCCAGACGCTTGCGGCGGTAGAGAGTCGTTTCGGGGTTGAGGCCAATGTTCTGCTCGCCATCTGGTCGATGGAGTCTGCCTACGGGGCAATTTTCGATAAACCCGAGCGGCTGCATTACGTCCCACAGGCCCTCGCGACTCTGGCCTATGCCGATCCAAAACGGAAAAATTTTGCTGAAAAACAACTTGTTGCCGTGTTGCAGATTCTCCAGGCCGGCGATGTCGGGCGGCAGCACCTGACCGGTTCCTGGGCCGGCGCCATGGGCCACACCCAATTCATTCCCACCAGTTACCTGGCCTATGCGGTAGACATGGACGGCAACGGCCGTCGCGATATCTGGAACTCGGTGCCCGATGCCCTGGCCACTGCCGCCAACCTTCTTCACAGCAATGGCTGGCAGAGCAACAAAACCTGGGGGTACGAGGTGATCCTCCCGGCCGATGGAGAGCATTGGCTGGACGAAACCAGAATCCTCGCCGACTGGCAGAAGGCGGGTTTTTTCCGAACCGGGGGAAAAACCTTCCCCCGCCCGGATGACCGGGCAGTGCTTAAACTTCCGGCAGGGAAAGAAGGGCCGGCATTTTTGGTGTTGAAAAATTTTTTTGTCCTCAAGCGCTACAATAACGCCGATGCCTACGCCCTGGCGGTAGGACTGCTCGCCGACCGGCTGGCCGGCAGCAAGGGGCTGGTGCAGCCCTGGCCTCGGCCGCCGGGAGCCTTGAACGGGGAGGAAAAGTTCCTCCTTCAGGCGCTGCTCAAGAAAAAAGGGTATTATTCCGGAGAAATTGACGGTCTGCTTGGCGAAGCGAGCAGGGCGGCAATCAGAATATTTCAAGAAGAGATCGGTATGCCGGCGGACGGCAAGCCTTCGCTGGAGATACTTGATGCCCTTCGCCAATAACCTCTACCAGGGGGTAATTTTGATCATGTAAAGCGATTACGGATAATTCTGGCTGGAATGACTTCTTTGACTGAGGCTTCCTTTGTGAACATATTCTTGCGGTTCCACCACACGATCAGGATGGCAGCAATAATCAGCATGTACGTATCGTAGGGTTGCGCATCAGGAAAGATCGGATTCATAAGTGAGAAATGGAAGAATGCAGACAGCAGGATGCTGCCACGAGACCTGTTGAACAGTGCCGTTGCAATGACGCTGATCGCCAGGCATCCGGCAAAGAATGCCGTGAACGACCACTCGCTCTGCTGGGTTCCGCTTAACAGGAATGCAGGCAGATGCCACAGCCCCCATATGGCGCCAAGAATCAGTCCGGCCCAAAGGGGGGCGAACTTTCTTTGCAGAAGGGGCAACGCAAGTCCCCGCCAGCCGAACTCCTCAACCGGGCCTTTGATGGCGGCCAGGAACAGTGCCACAAGCAGTGCCTGAAGAGACGTAAATGGAAACGGTTCTGTAAAAAGGTTCCCTCGTAACGCGGAACCGCCAATAAAAATCAACGGAATGCCAATCATCAGAAAGGCATACCAGGACACACTGCAGCGCCAGAGCAATGCCCGTCCAAGGAAGCGCCGCAGGCCGACAATGCCATCGTTGCAGGCAACAAGGATGAATGCTGCGATCGCAGGGGCATACACCGCCAGGAAGAACAGGGGATGATTGCCAGTGAGTTGGCCAAATACGGTTCCCATAAGTTCCGGGAGAAAGATGTACAGTCCAAGGATACCCCAGGCCACGCCGAACGAAATCAGCAGAAAGGGGATAAAAGAACGGAGTTGTATCCGGTATGCTTCACGAACCGGAGTGATTGATTTCATCTATTGTTCCTTTTTATCTCATTTTTTTCTTCCGATGAATACCTGCATTAACCGCTCTTCAATGATCCGCAACACATCATCATCACTGTCGATAATCCCTGTGTCCGTATTGATCTGGAATGCAATCGTCACCCCATGTTCGGGATAATGCCGCAGGCTTGATACGTATCCCGGTACCCACCCTGCATGTCCGTATACGGGACCGAAAGGACCGCTGGAATAAACGGCCACGCCGGCACCGTATGTGACGTCAGTTAAATCCGGAGTCACTGCCACTGCATTGAGCAGCTCTGAAAGATAATCGCCGGTCATAGCCCTTCCAGCAAACAAGACCGCGCCCCAGCGGGCGAGATCACGTGAGGTGCTGATCAGGCCACCGCCGGTCCACTCCACTGCCGGGTGCCAGTGCAGGCGACCGGCTGTGTCAAGGGTCTTTACAGGGAAGCTGAAAAGATTGTCCGGACGCATATGTCCCGGGGCCAGTCTGTCCAGGTCACGGTGATCCGCAGAGGTGGTATCCAAAAGTCCAAGGGGAACCAGAAACCGTTCTTGAATGAGATCAAAACAGGGGCGTTTGGTGACCGCCTCGATGACCAGACCTGCCAGAATATAGCCTGTGTCTGAATACGCCCAGCCATGTCCCGCTGGAAAGAGTGCGGGCTCATCCAGTACGAATGCGACAAGACGTTCGGGGGGAAAAGAATTGCCGGTTTCCTGCCATGCCTTTGAAAATACGTCTGCAAAGGAGTCCATGTGCACATGATCCGGAATACCTGCACTGTGTGTGAGCAGGTGGCGCAATGTGATCGATTCATGGTTCGGCAGCCCCTGGAACCAGTCGAAGGTATCAATCCACCGGGAGATGGGTTCATCCAGATCCAGACGGCCCTCTAAGGCCAGTGCGATGCATAAGGCGCCTACAAAGCTTTTGCCGATGCTTGCGGAAAGCATGCGGGTATTGTCTGTCATCAGCACATTTGCCTCGGCATCGGCCAGTCCGGAGACGGCAGTGCCGACAGTTCCGTCTTCCAGGACACAGGCGGCTATCATACCGGGAAATCCGAACTCTATCCGCACACGGTCAATCTCAGCCTGAAACTGTGAGGCTTGATCCGCAGGGGACTGGTGGACGGCACAGGCTGCGAGCATGGCGGCGCATAAAATCGAAATGGCTGTTCTCATTAAGCCGACCGTGTATGATCCGGGTTCCCGCCCATGCGTGCCACGGGCAGCAGTCTCATCAGCCAGAACCGTGTCCAGCACTCGCTGTCAGACCCGGAGAGCGTCATCAAACCGCGGCCCGCCCGGTTTCCAGATGAACCCGGCAGGCATGGCCAGGATTTGAAGATTAATTCAGAAATTTCAAATTTGCCCAACAAGGCAAAACTCCGTTTTCCAATGTCGTTCATCTTTAGGTTTAAAATATTCATGGTATCCCAAAATAAATGAACATGGAAGTTTTTATCCATGGGCTCCTCGGATTCAAGGAAATTCAGTATTGACACCTGAGTATGGCCGGGAAGAAGCTTTTCTTCGGCCCGGCTATTTCAAAGAGCATGTTCCAAATTCAAGTATTGAAATGATATCCGTTATTTTCGGGGCTGTGAAAACTCATGTAGCGGATAATTATGTGCAACTCATGGAATCAATATCGTACAGAATAGTTCAAATTTGGATACTGATTAACAATCAACGCTCAATGCGTACCTTCACCCGACGTCTGCCCCACCTTAGAGCGTCCTTATGTGAATCAAAATAGAGATCGAGCCTTTCCGGCCCTTTGATGGCACCACCGCGATCATTTACTACCCCCCATCCATATCCGGGAATCTTCATGCGGGTGCCAAAAGGATAATATCTGGTATCGGCGGCAATAGTTCCATCTTCGGGTAACCAGAGCCAGGGTAGCGCCACACGGTGGGGAATCTTCCAGGGATGGGTGACGGTATCCACCGACAAGAGACCATCATAGCTCTCCTGCGGGTCCTTGCCGCTGGCTGTCTTACCGGTATATTCCTTGCCTTTATTCTTGCCCTTGGTAATATAGCGATCCCAAAAATTGAGTTTCAATAAGGCCCAACTGCCTCGATGCCATTCACAACACTTTTTACAGCCGCAATAAGCGGTGGTCTCCATCATTCGCACCTCATGCCGAGCACAACTGGAGGAAAGCCCCAGCAGAAAGACAAGAGCACATAGTGTCAGAAAAAAACCGAAAAGCCTGCGACGAATGATATAACCTCACAATACATAAATTCGTATAAGACAAATATATAGCCGATAATCATCGGAAGGACAAGAGGGGGACCAATAAGGTGGGGCAATAACCTGCGATGCAAACGGCCTTTCTATGAATAGGTTGTTACCGATAGCATTGGTATTCTGAAAGAATCACGCACCCCGGAGGTTTTGAGTAGGATAATAATGCAATAACTCTAAACCTTAAAGTTGGATGCTTTGAACATTGGATATGGCTGCCGGGTCCAGTTCCTTTTTTTCTCATTTATTCTCATTTATTTACTTAAGTTACGCTCTTTTGGGGCATAGTTAGCCGCAACATTGGTTCCAGCCACTTCGAAAATTCTATCGATTTCGATCGAAAAGCCGCGGATTGCTCTTAATGAATGCGTGAATCCACCGTTCGAGAAATGAGTCGTTTCTGGCCGTTTTTATGTAGCCATACCCAAGCACTGCGATTACCAGGGCTCCCAGAGTATCGACAATCAGGTCCCACATTGTGTCGGTTAAACCAGAAGGATCACCGAGCATCTCCTTTTGCATGTTCATGGCGAAGAAACTATCCATACTGAATTCGAAGATCTCCCAGAGAGCGCCTATCCCGACGGCAAACAGGAAGGCAAAAAAGGCAACGAAGCCTGGTTTCATATGTACGCCGATGTCTTCCGTTTCGTTTAATACGTACACCAGTAGAAAGCCAATAATCCCGAGTAAAAATCCAGAGCCGGAGTGAAGAGCGATGTCCCACCACCATAGACGGGAGTAGTACGAATGAACTTCACCAAGAAACAGCGACGCAAAAACGAAAATAATCGCAAAAAGCACAAACTCAGGAGGAATAAAGACGCGGAAGAACTTTCCCAGAAAGAAGGGGCCGAGTGTTACCAAAATGATCCCGGTTGTGACTATTGCAAGAAGCCATTGCTGTCCCCAGAGAGCAGCCATGACCTCAAAAACCAAAATTGCTTGGAGAACAAAGGTTAATCGGCGATGTATCAACTGTGGTCTCATTT
>JAABTO010000349.1 GCA_011389835.1 Desulfotignum sp.
GCTTGGCCGGCTGATCCCCGGGGTTGTACACGGAAATACCGTTGCCGATCCGCCGGTTCACGTAATAGGGTCTGGCATACAGCATGCCGAACACGGCCCTGGGGTCCTGCAGCAGTTCCAGCAGGGTGTGATAAATGGAGGAACACACCGTACAGATGTCTTCGGTAAACACCCATTCATATTCTTTTTCCGTAAACAGCCGCCATTTGAATTCATCGTTTTTGATCAGTCTGTCCAGCACGCCTCTGCGCTGGTCTTTGGGGATCACCAGAAACGGGTTGTCATGGGCCAGGCAGGGCACTTCAATGAAATCCCCTTCCTGGATCCGCACGAATCGGTCGGTCACGTTCTGGTCTTCGCCGTCTTTGCCTTCCCGGGTTTCTACATAATGCATCCACTGTTCAAAGGCGGAGGTCGGAAACGAATGGCATTTTTCCTGGAGCTTTTTGATATTCAGGCGCCACACCACTTCATACCTCAGGCCTTCTTCGGTATTGGCATATTGTTCAAATTTTTTGAGCAGATTGTTCAAAAACGTGCTTTTACCGCACCCATGGGGCCCGTGAAAAATATAGATCCGGTTCTGCTGGGCCCCGTGACGAAGGTATTCCATCTGCTTCATGAACCGGTTGGCAAACAGCATGTCCGGAAAATAGGGGTTGTCCGACCCTTCCACAAACAGGCGTGTGCAGTCATACCGGGTAAACCCGGGTTCATTCCGGTCTCCTCCCCCCAGCGGCTCCTCGTCTTTGTCCACATGGGCTTTGACCATGTCATGAAACGACTGAAAAATGTTTCTCAGAATCCGGGACGGATGATCCGTGAGCATGGTCAGAAAAGTATCAAAGGATACCGGCTGGAGACGCTGATAATCCTGAATGTTTTTATCCAGCAGCGACAGCACCTGATCCGTGGATTCAGTGGCGGGTTCAATGTGTTTTATCATGGATCATAACTCCTGCCTGTGCAGTTTCCGGTCTTTCATCACATACCGGACCCGTTTCCATTCAACGGGCCGCGGGGGGTCGGTTTGGCCGCCCCCGGCACCCGGGTCCCAGAAATTGGCATACTGGGTCCCGGGCTGGGATACGGCGGTCGGAATGCTGGTTTCCAGATGCACCGGTCCGCCCCACAGAAATTCAATTCCGATCATGGTGTTTTCAATATAGTCCTGCTTCAGGGGTTTGTTTTCAAACCGGTGGTCCAGGTACAGGACCCCGCCCCTGGTCTTTTCTTCGATCACCCGGATATCGGGTGGATGGTACAGGGTGTCAAAGATCATCTGTCTGTAGTCTTCCACCTTTCTGGACTTGATATAATACTGCCAGGTGGTGCGCTGGGGATTGAACCGTTTGCCGGCCACAAACAGGCGGTGCCGGTCCATGAATTCCTGGTCCACGAACGTGTTGATGAACGAGAAGTCCTCCATGTTTTCCCGGACAAAAAAGATGAAATCCCTGCCCGTGTTTTTGTTGCGGTCATATTTTTTGCGCTGCACCGCATCTTTGAGCTGAAAATAGTCAAACGAATACCGGCCCTGGTTCTCCATCTCTTCGATATGCTCGAACAGCCGAAGCCCTAACGCATAGGGATTGAGTCCCACTTTGGGCATGGCCGTGACCATGGCATTGACTTTGGCGAAATCGGTTTCATGGCCCCGGATACGCTCATCGTTTAAAAACAGGTGGGCATGCCAGAAGGACGCCCACCCCTCGTTCATGTTTTTGGTCCGGATCTGGGGCTGAAAATACAGCGAGGTGTTGCGGATAATATGGATCACCGATTTCATCCATTCATTTTCTTCTTTTTGCAGAAACGGGGAGTGCCTGAGGACATATTCCATGACATCGAGCTTGGCAAAAGCGGGTTTCTTTGTTTGCTTCTGAAACAGCTCTTCGAATTCCGGATATTTTTCAGTGATTTCAGCAAAAAAATCCGTGTGATTGTTGCGACACTGGTTGTACCGGTCGATCTCCTTTAGATATTCGTGCTGCGGGACGGATTTGATTTTCTGAAGAAACCGGTCAAAATAAAAATCGATCCGGTCCGGTACATGGCCCTGTTCCCGATTCTGGTCCCTTGTCAGGGTCCGGTTCAGGTCCCGGTGAAATCCCACCAGATTGTCCATGCCCCTGGCAAACTCGATTACATAATCCACCCACCGGCCTTTTTCACTTCTCAGCTGGGCGATGAGCCGCTTGTCCGCCAGGGCCTGGCCGGTCAGGTCCACATCCCAGGTGTTTTTGTAATACAGATTGTTCTGAAAAAAATCGATGTGGGCCAGCACATGGTAGAAGATCATCACATTGAGCCAGTCCGGGTTGTTGTCGTTGTAAAACGAGATGGCCGGCCGGGTGTTGATCGCGGTTTCATACGGGTTGGACGGATAGGCCTCGTACAGGCCCCGCCCGGACAGGACCCGGACATCATGCACCCAGTAGTCGTACAGGGTGGGGATCATCACCTTGGGAGACAGTTCGATCATGTCCCGGTTGGTGACGATATACTCCAGGGTTTCATCATCAAAACGCAGCCCGGCATCTTGTGCCCGGATCTTGCACTCTTCCATGATGCCTTTGACATGCTGACTGACCAGTTCCATATGCGGCTCACTTTGTTTTTCAGGATATCAGGGTCTTGATTCCCTGGATGATCCTGGAATCATCCACATTTTCGGCCATGACATCCATTTTGATCAGATGAGTGTGCCGGTCCAGGACCCCGGACCCCTGGATATATTTTTCCACTTCCGTT
>JAABTO010000350.1 GCA_011389835.1 Desulfotignum sp.
GAGACGAGAACACGATCTTGGCGCCGTCACCGGGTTTGCCCAGCAGGTTTTCCTTGGGCACCTTGACGTTGTCTAAAAACAGTTCGCCCGTGGGTGAGGAGTGGGACCCCAGTTTTTCCAGGGCCGATGTCTTGATGCCGGCAAAGTTCTTGGGCTCGATCACAAACGCGGACAGCCCTTTGGAGCCGGCCGCCTTGTCGGTGTAGGCATAAAAGAGCAGGCAGTCGGCCACGTGGGCGTTGGAGATCCAGGTCTTGGACCCGTTGATCAGCCAGTGGTCGCCTTTGTCTTCGGCCGTGGAGGCCATGGCCATGACATCGGATCCGGCATCCGGCTCGGTGATCCCGAACCCGCCGATGTATTCGGCGGTGCACAGCTTTTCCACGTATTTCTTGCGCACTTCCTCGTTGCCGTACTTGTAGATGGTGTACCCGCAGCCCAGTTCCTGCATGTTCACCTGGACCCGCAACGAAGAGGACACCCGGGCCAGTTCTTCGGTGATGATCATGGCGGCCAGGAAACCGTTGTCCATGCCTTCTCCGCCGTATTCCTCCGGGATCACGGTGCCGAAACATCCCAGATCCCGTCCCAGGGGCCGCATGGCTTCCTCGATGGGCAGGTAATGGTTGGCATCCCATTCATCCGCATAGGGCTCGATCTGTTTTTTGGCAAAATTTCTGATCTCTTTCTGGATCATCTGAAGGTCTTTGGGTAATGTAAAATCCATGGTTTCTCCTTAAAATTTAAACATGTTGGGGTATGGGGTTATGATGGATGACAGACTGGCCCATGGCTTTGGAAAAAGCCATGGCCGCGTCCATCAAAAGGGTGATGCAATGGGAAAAATGGGCTTTGTCCCGGGTCCGGATTTCCGGTACGGCCAGGCTCAGGCTGGCCAGGATCCGCTGCCGGTAATCAAACACCGGGGCGCTCACCGAACCGATGCCCGGGGTGCGTTCGCCCAGGCTCACGGCATAGCCCCGGAGCACGATTTTTTTCAGCTCCGCCATCAACGCGTCCTTGTCCACGATGGTGTTGCCGGTCATGGGGGTCGGGGAGATCGCGTCAACGTATTCCTGTTGGAACGCGTCCGAGGAAAATGCCAGCAGGCATTTGGCCGAGGCCCCGGCATACAGCGGGGATTGATTGCCCACGGGCATGCCCGCCTTGAGCACCTTTGTGGATTCAATGGAATCGATGCAGATGCGCAGGTTCCCCTGAATCACGTTCAAATAAACGGTTTCCCGGGTCTGCCTTGCCAGATCTTCCAGAAACTGGCGGCCGATGCCGGTGAGATTGCTGGAATGGTTCAGGTTCTCCAGGAAACGGTAAAAGATATTGCCCACAAAATACTGCCGGGTTCTGGGGTCCTGGCGGACAAACCCGTAAGCTTTCAGGGCCGTCAGAATGCGCTGGACCGTTGCCGGGCTGAAATCCAGTTCAGCAGACAGTTCCCGGATCCCCCAGCTGGCCTTGTTGACATCCTGGAATCTGAGCATGATCTCCAGGGCCTTTTCAATGGCGTTGAGTTTCTTGTTTTCCGCTGGTTTTTCCGTCACCGTTTTCTGTCTCACAGGAATGATTTTATCCACTGGTTTGTTTTACAGGTCAAAACATCGTTTCATATAACGAGTTACCTAATCAAAAAACACCCTGCCTTGTCAAGAAAAAAGTTGATTAAATTTATGATTAAAAAATAACTTGACAAACCAATGCCATTCTTTCTATCTTATTGACAATAGAACAGTGTTTTATATTATGAAACAGGCTTGGAAGGAAAAAGATTTTTAATTTCAGGCAGTTGTAATAAATTAAACAAAAAGTGTCCGATGAAACCGCAACGGATTTTTGACCATTGTCCGGCCGTGCATCCGAAGAATTTTTTCAGATACACGGCCGTAAAAAATTATTCAATCACGACCATCAGCTGGTTGGTGGCCACTTTGTCATCCTTTTTGACGGTCACTTCCTTGACCGTCCCGTCCACGGTGGCCACAATGGGGTTTTCCATTTTCATGGCTTCCAGGACCAGCAATTCCTCGCCTTCTTCAACCGCATCTCCGGGTTTGACAGATACGTCCATGATGGTGCCGGGCATGGGGGCTAAAATCTCAGTGCTCATTCAGATCTCCTTTGCTTGGTTTGTTTACATGATTGAACAACTTGTCGGCGTCATGTCGAAAAAACGGCAACCGGACGTTTCCCGGGCCGGTTGCATTCGTTTGTTTTCAAATCTATACTTAATGGGAAATTTAAAGTCAAGTGCGTATGTTTGCCGGTTGCATCAGTTGTTTGATCAGCCGATGCCGGTGAAACCCTATAATAAATTTTCTTCAGGAGTCTTTTATGCGACAGTATTTTGAAAAAATGACCCCCTTTGGCAAGGAACTCAACAAAGGGCAGCTGAAAAATTCGGAAAAAAACGTCACCCAGGTCCAGGAGGTGGAAGCCGGCATTGATGCGGAAGTGGAAAAAGTGAAAAACGCGGGCATGCCCACTGAAAAACTCAATGCCCGGGGCAGCATGACCGTGTGGCAGCGCCTGGAATACCTGGTGGATCCGGGCACCTGGCACCCGCTGCACACCATCTTCAACCCGGAAGACAACGAAGAAGGCACCACCAACGTCATTGACGGCCTGGCCCAGATTTCAGGCAAATGGGCCGTGGTGATCGGGTTCGACAACAAGGTGATGGCCGGGGCATGGCTGCCGGGCCAGCCGGAAAACATCTTCAGGGCCA
>JAABTO010000098.1 GCA_011389835.1 Desulfotignum sp.
CATGCGCGTGATCACACCGGTGCCGTCAATATGACCGGACACCAGGTGCCCGTCCACCCGGGATGACAGCTGCATGGCCCGTTCCACATTGACCCGCATGCCCGGGGCTGCGGTCTTGAATGTGGTTCTGGCAACGGTTTCCGGCGCCATATCCACGGAAAAGGCGTGCTTTTCAAGATGAACTGCGGTCAGGCAGGCCCCGTTCACCGCAATGGAGTCCCCGATGCAGGTATCGCCCAAATCCAGGTCGCATCCGACCTGCAACATTTTTCCATCGCCCTGGGGAATGACCCGGCGGATGGTTCCCAGACTTTCTATGATTCCGGTGAACACGCTGTTATCTCCCAAAATGATTTTTGCTCAAACGATCCGCTCGTTTGACATATCCCTGGACCAGAATATCCTGGCCCACCCGGGTCACGGTCATTTGCTCAAGCGTCACGGCATCAGTGAGTTTTTCCGCCCCTTTGCCTTCAAATACGGCTTTTCCGTCACTGCCCCCCATCAGCCGGGGGGCCACAAAATACACCAGCTTGTTGACGATACCCGCTGACAGGGCACTGGCCGCCACGGTACCACCCCCTTCGACAAGCAGGCTGGTCATAGACAACTTTCCTAATTTAACCATGAGTTGGCATAAATCAAGCCGGTTGTTTTTCAGTCCGATTTCCAGTACCTGGACATTTTTTCTCAGCAGGCGATCTTTTTTTTCAAGCGGCACGTCCGGACCGGTCACGACAATGGTGGGGGCGGTGGAGGCCTGCTGGATCACGTTGGCATCTTCACAGATGGTCAGGCGGGTATCCAGGATCACCCGGGCCGGGTCTTGGCTGTTTTTGCCGGGAATCCGGCAGGTCAACGAGGGATTGTCCGCATGCAGGGTACCGGACCCCACCAGGATGGCATCCACCTGTCCCCGGATCTTGTGCCCGAAGGCCCGGGACTGCTCACAGGTGATCCATTGGGATTCCCCTGTGGAAGTGGCAATCCGGCCGTCCAGGGTGGCGGCGCATTTTAGAATGACAAACGGGGTGCGGTGCCGGACATACCAGAGAAAGTCTTCGATCAGGGTTTCGGCCTGGTCCTGAAGCAGCCCGCAGCCCACTTCCACCCCGTTCTGGGATAAAAAGGAAAGGCCGCCGGCAGCTTTTGGGTTGGGATCGGGGCAGGCCGCCACCACCCGGCGGATGCCGGCCGCCAGAATTTTATGCGTACAGGGCGGGGTTTTGCCGAAATGATTGCAGGGTTCCAGGGTGACAAACAGGTCTGCGTCTTTGGCAGCAGTGCCCGCATCATCGATGGCCATCACTTCCGCGTGAGCAGCCCCGTATGCCCGGTGCCAGCCCCGGCCAACCACCTCACCATTTTTGACCACCACGGCCCCGACACACGGGTTGGGGGAGGTAAACCCTTTGCCCCTGGCCGCCAGGGCCAGGGCCAGCGCCATGTGATGCCTATCCGTCATCCGCTGTTTCCGACATCCGGTCCAGGGTGTGGCCATCCTTGGGCAGCAGGCCTTTAAGCTCCTGAATAAAATCGGTAATATCTTTGAATTCCCGGTACACGGACGCGAACCGGACATAGGCCACGTCATCCACCTGTTTCAATGCCTGGATGATCTTTTCTCCCACCACCTTGGAAGACACTTCCCGCTCATTGATCTCCCGCAGGTCCCGTTCGATCCCGTCCACCAGATTTTCAATGAGATCCATGCTGATGGCCCTTTTTTCACAGGCTTTTTTAATTCCCTTGAGCACCTTTTCCCGGTCATACTCTTCCCGGCGATTGTCTTTCTTGATGATCATGACCGGCACCTGCTCGACCCGTTCATAGGTGGTAAACCGCCGGGAACAGGACTGGCACTCTCTTCGGCGCCGGACCTCCAGTTCGATCTTGCCGGGCCGGGAATCCACCACCCGGGTATTGGACGTTTTACAGTAAGGGCATTTCATCACATGAACTTCCTCAAATCCTTGTCAGGGTCACCTCGGCCCGGTCAAACATGTCCATGGCCAGGGGATCATCATATCCATCCCGGAAATAGATCTCCTGGATGCCGGCGTTGATGAGCATTTTGGCACAGATGGAACAGGGCTGATGGGTGCAGTACAACGTAGCACCGGCCACAGCCACCCCGTGATATGCCGCCTGGATGATCACATTCTGTTCCGCGTGCACTCCCCGGCACAATTCATGTTTGACCCCGGACGGCACATTCAGCTGTCTGCGCAGGCACCCGGTTTCTTTGCAGTGGGGCAGCCCGGCCGGAGCCCCGTTGTATCCGGAACACAGAATCCGCCGGTCTTTCACCAGCACGGCCCCCACTTTTCTGCGGATGCAGGTGGCCCGGCCGGCCACCAGATCGGCGATGCCCATGAAATAGTCATTCCAGGAAGGCCGGTCCAGGGTATCCCGGGTCATGCGTTTTCTCCGGAATACAATGGATACCGGCGGCACAGATCTTTGACCGCAGGTGCCACCTGTTCGACAGCGGCTGCATCATCTAAGACATCACAGATCAGTTCGGCAATCTGCTGGACCGCATCCGGTTTCATCCCCCTGGAAGTGACCAGGGGCACGCCGATACGAATGCCGCTGGTGACAAAGGTGCCTTTTGTTTCATTGGGCACCGTATTCTTGTTCACGGTGATGCCGGCCCGTCCGAGCCGTTCTTCCGCTTCTTTCCCCGAAAGCCCCCGGTCCGTCAGATCCATCAATACCATGTGGTTGTCCGTACCATTGGATACCAGTTTGTATCCCCGGTTCATGAGCCCTCTTGCCAGCACGGATGCATTTTCCACCACCTGCTGCTGGTACCGGGCGAACCCGGGCTGCAGCGCCTCATGAAACGCCACGGCCTTGGCGGCGATCACATGCATGAGCGGCCCGCCCTGAATACCTGGAAAAATCTGGGAATTGATTTTTGCCGCCAGATCATCTGATCCCAGAATCAATCCGCCCCGGGGCCCTCTCAGGGTCTTGTGGGTGGTGGAAGTAATCACATCCGCGTATCCCACCGGCGTGGGATGGACCCCGCCGGCCACCAGCCCGGCAATATGGGCCATGTCCACCATGAACAGGGCATGAACAGATGCGGCGATATCGGCAAATTTCTGAAAATTGATGATTCGGGGATAGGCACTGGCGCCGGCCACGATCAGGCGCGGTTTGAATGTTTCGGCCAGGGTTGCCACCTGATCCATATCAATGGTCTGGGTATCCCGGGTCAGCCCGTAATGGGCGAATTCAAACAGCCTGCCCGAAAAGCTGGCAGGCGCCCCATGGGTGAGATGTCCGCCATGGGAGAGGTCCATGGCCAGAATCCGGTCGCCCGGATTCAACAGGGCGAAATACACCGCCATGTTGGCCTGGGAGCCGGAATGCGGCTGAACATTGGCATAAGGGGCGTTGAACAGTTTTTTGGCCCTGGCAATGGCCAGGTCTTCGGCCTGGTCCACAAATTCACATCCCCCGTAATACCGGCGGGATGGATACCCTTCCGCATACTTGTTGGTCAGCACCGATCCCTGGGCAGCCAGCACCGACGGGCTCACCGTATTTTCCGACGCGATCAGGTTCAACCCCTGTTCCTGACGGATGGTTTCCTTTTCAATAATCCCAGCAATCTGCGGGTCATCGGTCACAAGATCAGCCATTTGCCTTTCCTTGTTTTTTCCAGCCCGGCAGGGCCTGTCAGGTTTTTGTCACATACGGGCAGGCCTTTTGTCCTGTCTGCCGGATGTCTCAAATATCCATGGATTGAATCCGGTCCTGATGCCGGCCGCCCTCGAATTGGGTTTCCAGAAATGCGTTCACCAGTTCCAGGGCCAGCACATCTCCGATCAGCCGACCGCCCAGAGCCAACACATTGGCGTCATTGTGCTGCCGGCTGAGCCGGGCTGAAAGCAGATCCGAACACAGGGCCGCACGCACCCCTTTGAACCGGTTGGCCGCCATAGACATGCCGATGCCCGAACCGCACACCAGTATCCCTTTTGAAAACCGGCCCTCTGACACCGCACGGGCCACTATTTTGGCGTGATCCACGTAATTGACAGACGTTTCGTTGAATGAACCGGCATCTTCCACTGTGTATCCTTCGGCGGTCAGATGGGTGCGAATTTTTTCCTTGAGTTCAAACCCGGCATGATCACTGCCGATGATAATGGATGGGGACATGCGAAAAATTCCTTGAAAACATCAGGATTTGGATTTGATAAAATCAATGGCGTCCTGGACCGTCACCAGTTTTTCAGCGGCGTCATCATCGATTTCAATCTCGAAAAGTTCTTCCATGGACATGATCAGTTCCACGATGGTCAATGAATCCGCCCCCAGATCATCGATCAGGGATGCTTCAGGCACCACATCTTCGATATCGATATCCGGAATTTTTTCTGCAATCACTTTCTTCACTTTGGTTTCAATGGTCATGGGAAAACCGTTCCTTGAGAATATTTATGCCCATTGGGACAGGCATGTCACCGGTTATTCATCTGCCGTCAGTTTGAGGTTTCTGTCCTTGTACGCCCCGCATTCCGGGCAGGCCGTATGGGGAAGTTTGGGTTCCTGGCACTCGGGACATGTGGTCACGGTCGGGGCCTGGGTTTTGTAATGGGTGCGTCTTTTTCTGCCCCTGGATTTGGAGCTTTTCTGCTTGGGTACTGCCATGGGTGTCTCCTAAACTATTTGTTCAATTCACATACGTTGTATCAATTCGCATTTTCTGCAATAAAACAAACTTAATTACCTTAATTTATAGCAAGTGTCAAGATATAAACAACCGCTTCAGAACCTGGACCCCTCATTATAAGTATTGCCTGATTGAATGTTTTATGATACCTAAAGGCGCGATTTTACAGATGGATCTATATGCAAGGAGATACTATGAAACCCGTTGTCACCCGATTTCCCCCTTCCCCCACCGGTTTTCTGCACATCGGCGGCGCCAGGACCGCCCTGTTCAACTGGCTGTATGCCAGAAAAACCGGCGGCAAATTTATTCTGCGCATTGAAGACACCGATGAGGACCGATCCACGAAAGAATCGGTGGATGCGATTCTGGAATCTCTGGAATGGCTGGGCATTGACTGGGACGAGGGCCCGTATTTTCAGACCCAGAGAAAAGAGATTCATGACCGCTATATTGAAAAACTGGTGAAAGACGGACATGCCTATTACTGCGCCTGCACCCCGGAAGAGGTCAATGACATGCGGGAACAGGCCCGAACCAGGGGACTCAAACCCATGTACAACGGCAGATGCCGAAAGCGGGGGCTGTCAAACGCACCGGGCACCGTGGTCCGTCTCAAAACGCCCGGCAGCGGTGCAACCGTGGTGCAGGATATTGTCAAGGGCGATACTGCGTTTCAGAACGCGGAAATCGATGATTTCATCATCCGCCGCAGCGACGGGTCCGCCATGTACAACCTGGCCGTGGTGGTGGATGACCTGACCATGGGCGTCAACGTCATTATCCGGGGAGACGACCATCTGATCAATACGCCGAAACAGATCCTCATCTACCAGGCCCTGGGGGCCGACCTCCCGGTATTCGGTCATGTGCCCATGGTCCTGGGACCGGACAAAGCCCGGTTGAGCAAACGTCACGGGGCCATGTCCGTGAGTGAATACCGGGATATGGGCTATCTGCCGGATGCAGTGATCAATTACCTGGTGCGGCTGGGATGGTCTCACGGCGATCAGGAGTTCTTCACCCGCAAAGAATTGATCGAAAAATTTGATCTAAACCATCTGGGCCGGTCGGCCGGCATGTTTGATATCGGCCGGATGACCGCTTTGAATGCCAAGCACATCCAGGCGAAACCGGCTGCGGAACTGGTGTCCCCTTTGTTGCCGCACCTGAAAACCCTTGGAATCGAGGCCGCTGATGACCTGTTTACCCGCCAGGTGGTGGAAACGCTTCAGCCCCGGAGCAGAACCCTGAAGGACATGGCGGCGGCGGCCCGGTTTTATTACGTGGATGCGCCGGAAATGGATGAAAAAGCGGTGGCCAAATTTCTGACGCCGGAAGTGTGCGACATGCTCAATCAGGCCGCGGATGCGATCGATGCAGTATCGGAGTACACCCAGCCGGCCCTGGAAGAGGTCTTCAAAAAAATCATGGCGGATTTCAATCTGGGGTTCGGCAAAATCGCCCAGCCGTTGCGGGTGGCGGTCACCGGCACCACAGTGAGCCCGGGCATTTTTGAAATGCTGCTGGTGCTGGGAAAGGACAGAACCGTTCAGCGGATCCGCCGGGCGGCCCGGCTGGCGTAACCCCTGGAGCGGCTGACACGCGAACATGTGGCAAAAAACGCAGCAACCCATAAAACGCAGACATCCATTGAAACGCATCAACACCAGACATCTTCAGAAACACAGACAATGGCGGGGGCATGCCGTTGGTATCATTTGTGCTGTGTGTGTTCTAATGGTCGGGCTCAATCCGTGTTTGGCTCAGAAAACTCCCAAGGCCCACGATACCGTCACTTTTTATCTGGAAAACGACGTGTTCACCGGCACGGACAGGGAATACACCAACGGGATCAAATTGACCTGGATCTCCCGGGACCTGTCCGATTATCATGAATTACATACCCCTGCCTGGAGCCGGGATTTTATCGATGCCCTGCCGTTTGTGAACAAACCCGGGACCGTCCGGAATGTGTCCGTGTCCATCGGGCAGAACATGTATGCACCCGAAGATCTGGAACGGAGCGATCTGATTCTAGATGACCGTCCCTATGCCGGCATCACCTATCTGGGTGCTGGTTTCCATGCCAAAGACAGCCGGCGGATGGATTCGTTTGAAATCAACATCGGGATCGTGGGTCCGCACTCCTATGCAGAACAGGTCCAGAAAACCTGGCACAAGTTCATCGACACCACCGAGCCCAAAGGATGGGACCACCAGTTGAAAGATGAGCCGTTCCTCAATCTGCATTATGAACGGAAATGGAAGCTGCTGAAATCCGATTTTGGCAAAGGGATCGGGTTTGACTTTATCCCGCACGCAGGTGCTGCGCTGGGCAACGCACTGACCGGTATCAATACCGGGGCACAGGCCAGATTTGGCTGGCACCTGCCCAATGACTTCGGGACATTTCTGATCCGCCCGGGATCAGACACCAACGCGCCCATGGATGAGGACGACCCTCGGTTTTATCCGGTATCACAGCGCCTGGGATGCCATGTTTTCGCAGGGGTCAATGCCAGTGCCGTGATCCGGAACATCTTTCTGGACGGCAACACGTTCCGGGACAGTCACAGTGTCGACAAAAAGCCGTTGGTCGTGCAGGGGGTTGCCGGTGTGGCCGTCATGGTTCACCGATTTAAAATCACGTATGCGTATGTGTATCAAACCAGAGAATACGACATTCAGAAGGAGGATCAGGAATATACGTCAATCACTGTTTCCTATTCTTTCTGACCTCCGCAGGCCAATCGATCATTCCATTCCATAGAGCAGCCCGGTATACCCCACAAAGGAATCAGACGGGTTTTTATCAAAACTGGTGGCATAGTCCAGCAACCGGGGTTTGAAGGCCCCCATTTTTGTGGCGGCGGCAGCGGTGGCAGCCACCGCTCCGGGACAGCACATGTTATGATGATCCAGGCCCTGGGCAAGAATGGCCTTGTCCTCCATGGCTTTCATGGCTTCGATGCCTGCCGCATCGTTTTCAGTCTTTACCCAGTCCACGGCATTTCTGCCCGGGCCGGCCGGGGTAAACCCGAAGTTCTGTCCGTAATGGGTCATGTCCGTGGAACCGATCACCCGGATCTGCCGGTTCAGGGTTTCGGCAGCCTCAACCGCCATGGTCCCGATAATCGGCGCAAAATAAGACGGGGCCACCCCGCAGACAACAATCCTGGCCGTTGGAAAAAAATATTTGATAAACGGATACTGCAGCTCCAGGGTGTTCTCATCCACGAACCTGCCCGGCGACCGTTTGCGGACGCTGATATTGTCGCACAGGGCATCCACCAGTTCCCCGTCCACCTCGATGTCTCCAAGCGGGGTTTCAACGGCGCCGTGGGTCATGATAAAGGGTTCGGACTGCCGGTGCATGTGGGCACCGAACAACACGATGGTATCCACGGGCAGGGATTGTCCAGTCGGCACCAGACTGGCAATGGTCCGGCAGGCAATGCTCCCGGAAAAACCCCACCCGGCATGGGGAACGATTCCAGCCATGAAACGCCCTTTTGCCGGACCGGATTTTTCGTTCAAAAATTTTTGAATTTCTGTTTTGCAGGCATCTGCCGAATCCGGATACCAGGTGCCTGCAAATGCGGTTCGTTTTTTCTCCATGCTACCTCCACGTCTGGGGTCAGGCCTTGCCTTTTTGATGTTTTGGGCAAAACATCAAAAAGGCAAGGCCTGACCCCAAAATTCAAAGCTGCTGTCTGAGCCATGTCAGCCAGGGATCAAACCCTTGTCCGGTTTTGGCGGACAGTTCGAACACCGGCATGCCCGGATGCACTTTTTTCATGTTCTCCACTGCCAGGGGCGCATCAAAATCCAGATAAGGCAGCAGATCCACCTTGTTCAAAATCGCGGCATCCGACACCTGAAACATGAGGGGATATTTCAATGGTTTGTCTTCTCCCTCGGTAACGCTCAACACGACCACCCGGGCATTTTCCCCGATATCAAACTCCGCCGGGCACACCAGATTGCCGATGTTTTCCACAATCAACAGATCCAGGTCGTCACATCCGAGTTTCCTTGCCGCGGTATCGATCATGGGAGCGGACAGGTGACAGTCTCCCCCGAACTGGTCGGTGTTGATCTGGGTCACTTTTGCGCCGGTTTCCGCCAGGCGGTCCGCGTCATTGGTGGTGCAGATATCCCCCACGATCACCCCCACCTGAATATCGGGCATCAGCTGCTCCAGCGTCCGGCAAAGGGTCTGGGTTTTGCCCGAGCCCGGAGAGGACATCATATTGAGCACAAACAGGTTTTTTTCACGGAAAAAGTGGCGGTTTTTTTCTGCTTCCGTCAGGTTTTTTTCCAGAATATTTTTCCGAATCTTGATTTCCATCGATTTATGACCCTCCGTATATATGTATTCAGTGTAACGGGTTAAACAATCCTCGTCAACCAGTCGGTATCAATCCAGCAGTGTTAAAGAATCGATGTCGATCTCCCGGCCGGAAATCAGCCGAACCTGGCCGAGCTCACAATCCGGGCACCGGAACACCGGGGTTTCGGCTTCCCATTGCCTGCCGCAGGTATCGCAGCGAATCACCACCGGTACCGTCTCGATATTCAGGCGGGCATGTTCCAGGGGCGTGTCTTTGGTGATGATCTCAAAACAAAACGTCAGGCTGTGGGGCACCACCGAAGACAGCTTGCCGATTCTCAGATTCAACGACGCCACCTTTGGGTCTTTCAGGTCTTGGGGCAGTGCTTCCAAAGCGATCCGCACCAGTTCCTGGGCGATTCCCATTTCATGCATCTTCTCATCTCCTTTGAATGTCAGGTGCCGGCAGCCCTGGTGTTATAAAATTGCCGTTTGAAAGCGTCAAATGTATCCGCTGCAATCGCCTGCCGAATGTTTGCCATCAGATCCAGATAATAATACAGGTTGTGGATGGTGTTCAGGCGATAGGCCAGCAGTTCCCTGGATTTGTAGAGATGGCGCAGATATGACCGGGTGTAGTTCCGGCAGGTATAGCAGGCGCAGGTCTCGTCAATGGGCCGGGTATCGAATTTAAACCGGGCATTGGGAATGTTGATATCACCGCTGGAAGTGAACAGCTTGCCGTTTCGGGCATTGCGCGACGGCATGACGCAGTCGAACATGTCACACCCCATTGCTGTCAACTCCACCAGATTTTCAGGCGTTCCCACCCCCATGATGTACCGGGGTTTGTTTTCAGGCAAAAGCGGCAGGGTGTGATCCGCCATCTCATACATCAGGCCGGTGGGTTCCCCTACGGACAGGCCCCCGATGGCAAATCCGGGAAAATCGATCTGCATCAGCTGTTCAGCGGAACGGGTTCTAAGATCCTTGTACATCCCCCCCTGAACAATGCCGAACAGATTGTTGGGCGCGCCCCTGGCCTGCCAGAAGTCATACCCTTTTTGGGCCCAGGCCGTGGTTTTTTCCAGAGCGGTTTCAGCCTGATCAACGGTGGCGGGATACCCCATGCACCAGTCCAGCGACATCATGATATCTGATCCTAAAATGGTCTGGATCTCCACCGCTTTTTCCGGGGAAAAAAAATGCCGGGATCCGTCGATATGGGACTGGAACGCCACCCCGTCTTCGGAAAATTTGGCCAGCTTTGCCAGGGAAAAGAACTGAAACCCCCCGGAATCGGTGAGCATGGGCCGGTCCCACCGGATAAACTCATGAAGCCCGCCCATGTGGGAGAGCACCTCGCATCCGGGCCGCAGGTACAGATGATAGGTATTGCCTAAAATGATCTGTGCGCCGCAGTGCTTCAAGTCATCGGAGGTCAGGGCTTTCACCGACCCCACTGTACCCACGGGCATGAAAATGGGGGTCTCGATCCGGCCCCGGGTAGTGTCGATAATGCCCAGCCGGGCGCGGTTTCGGTCAGATTTTTTTATTACCGTAAAAGTCAAGTACGCCTCTCCTGTGGATCATTCAATGAGCATGGCATCGCCATAGCTGAAAAACCGGTACTTTGCCGCCACAGCTGCCGCATAGGCATTGAGCATCCGTTCCCGGTCATAAAACGCGGATACCAGCATCAGCAATGTGGATTTGGGCAGATGGAAATTGGTGATCATGGCATCCACGCACCGAAACCTGTATCCAGGATAGATATACAGATCACACATGCCCGTCCCGGGGGCCACATGCCCGTGGACATCGGCTGTAAATTCCAGGGTGCGCACCGATGTGGTGCCCACGGCCACCACCCGCCGGCCCTGTTCTCTGGCCTGGTTTATTTTTTGGGCGGTTGCCGTGGACAATGAATAATATTCCGAATGGATCCGGTGATCCCGGATATCATCCACCCGCACCGGCACAAATGTGCCGTATCCCACATGCAGCGTGATGTAAACCATGTCGACCCGGTTTTGCGCCAGCTGCCGGATCAAAGGATCGGTAAAATGGAGGCCGGCCGTAGGTGCGGCGACCGCCCCGTCATTTTTTGCATAAACGGTCTGATAATTGTTTTTGTCTGCATCGGCCAGGTCTGTATCCGGCCCCCGCTTGATATACGGCGGCAACGGCAGGGATCCGGCGGATTTCATATAATCGACAAACTGTTTCCCGCCGGAAAACCGGATCTCACAGACCCCTTCATTGACCGCGGTTACCTGCCCGGTGAACCGGTCTGAAAAATACAGTATACTGCCGGTTTCCGGCATTTTCGACGCCCGGACCAGACACCGGCATTGAAACGCCCCGTTTTTTTCCAGGTGCTGCATCCCCTGGGCGTAATCGATGATCAGGACCTCCACCCGGCCGCCGGTGGCTTTTTTGCCCATCAGCCGGGCCGGGATCACCCGGGTGTCATTGACCACCAGCAGATCGCCTTGCTGCAGCAGATCCGGCAGGTCGGCAAACCGGTGATGAGACAATGCATGCGTGTGCCGGTTGATGTGCAGTAACCGTGAGCCGCTGCGGATGTCACAGGGCTTCTGGGCAATCAGACCTTCCGGCAGGCCATAGTCGTAATCAGACAGATCAAACATCAGTTCGCTTCCATGGCCACGTAGACCACCCCCAGCCCGGCCAGCATCAGAAAAAAACCGAACCGCCGCAACTTCTGGCTGTCCTGGCCCGCAATGATCTGAATCATCTCTTTCATCCGATCCGGAAAGGCAAAATAGGGCAGTCCCTCCACGATCATCACCATGCCCACGACACATAAAAAGAATTTCATACAGTATGCTCCCTTGTTGATCCTGTCTTTTGATCTGATTTTTCAAAGGCGATATATTGGATCAGGGCCATGAC
>JAABTO010000351.1 GCA_011389835.1 Desulfotignum sp.
CGGTGCCTGTGATATTCCCGCCGGAAGCCTGATGCGCATTGCCGCGTGCATGGCGGAATCCCGTGACCACCTGGAAAAGAAAAACCCGGCCTATTTTGCGGACCTCCTGCCGGCCGGGGAACACTGGCGGTTTTTCCCGCAGTTCCGGAAAACCACGGCGTTCATCGATATTGAAACCACGGGCATGGATGTGTTCGGAAATGAGATCACCACCATTGCCCTGTATGACGGGGAATCGATTAAATATTATGTCCAGGGGCAGAACCTGGATGCGTTCATGGATGACATTGACCAGTACAATGTCATCGTCACCTACAACGGCAAAACCTTTGATGTGCCCTTTATCGAGAGGTATTTCGGCATCCGGATGACCCATGCGCATATCGATCTGCGGTATGTGCTCAAAAGCCTGGGGTACGGTGGCGGATTGAAGCGGTGCGAAAAAGCCCTGGGCCTGGACCGGGGGGATCTGGACGGGGTGGACGGCTTTTTTGCGGTGCTTTTGTGGCGGGAGTTTCGGCAGACGGGCAACATAAAAGCCCTGGAAACCCTGCTGGCATACAATATCGAGGATGTGGTGAACCTGGAAACCCTGATGATCCTGGCATACAACATGAAATTAAAAGATACGCCTTTTTGCGAAACCCATGCGCTGCCGTTGCCGGAAATTCCGGACATCCCGTTCAAACCGGACCGGTCATCCATAGAGCGGATCCGGCAGAGATGGCAATTTTACTGAGCGGTGTATGTGAATTGCTCCCGGAGTTTATTCAATATTTCCGGCAATGCCTCAACAAGGTATAACGGCAGGGAAAGCAGGGAGTAATCAGCTGATTCAATGCCGGTTTCCGTGCTGATCCGGTGGACAATTTTCTGGAGGCCCGGAGGATTCAGGTCAAATCTGACAGCCAGGGGAATGTTTTTTTTCGTGACAAACTGTTGAAGCGATTTCAATGAGCCGCTTTTTCCTGATTTGACTTCAACCGGGATGATCCAGGGGCCATGGGAAATGACATAATCGATTTCTGCATTGGAGGTTCTGGCCTGCCTGACCCAGTAATTCAATGTGGGTGAACCATGCGGGACTGTCAAAAGGTGCTGGCCGATGAACTGTTCGGCAATGGCGCCTTCATTGACAAGATCCTGTTCAGGAAAGGACTGGAGATATGTCCAGTCATTGCCGCAGATATGGTTCATCAGCCCGACATCCATAAACACAAGTTTGTAAACGGTTTCCTTGATGTCCGCATTCAACGGAAGACCGGAACAATGGCTGTGATATATCCTGTGACAGATTTTTGCCTTTGACAGGAGATCGATGATCTCCTTGATTTTTTTTGATGGGTGTTCCCTGGAGATATTGCTGTATTTTACTTTATCCCCGACAAGTCGAGGGATGGTTCTGAAAACCCTTTGCATCAGCGCCAGCTGGTGAGATTGGGCGTATTTGGAAAAATCATCCTGGTACGTATCGGCAATTGAACGGTGAACATCTGCCGCCTCCCTGACAGATCTGGTGTCACACCATATCTGCACCGCTTCCGGCATGCCGCCGATAAACACATACTCCCGCTGCTTTTTTTTGAGTTTTTCATGGGCTGCGGCCGGAAGGGGGGATGTCATGGAAAAGTCCTGGATATATCTGGTCAAAGACGGCTCGGCAGCCAGGATGAACTCTGTGAAAGTCATGGGGCCCAGATGCATGTATTCGATACGTCCGACCGGCATCGGGAATGAGTGTTCGGCAAGGGTGAATTCCAGAAGAGACCCTGCGGCAATGACCGGCAAATCCTTTTTTTCTTCATAAAAATAGCGCAGAAGCTGGAGTGCATGCGGGGTTGATTGAATTTCGTCAAGGAAAAGTATGGCGCCGGGTGCTGAAACCGGTATGCCGCTCAATGCTTCGATTTCTCTCAGGGCCGCTTCTGTATCCAGGGTTTTGAAAATATCATCCAGAAACAGGTGCCGTTCCAGATTGATTTCGATTAACGGTTTTTTATTTTTTCGGGCAAATTCCCTGACCAGTGTGGATTTGCCGACCTGGCGGGCACCCCTGATGACCAGCGGTTTCCGGTTTGATTTATTGATCCAGGTTTTGAGATGGGTTTCTGCCAGACGATCCATCATATTAAAACACCCCCGTATTTTATTAAAAATAATATTAAAATATGGGGGTGTTGTCAACTGAATTCATGTTTCCGGAATCTGCTGTTATCGATATTTTTCTGTACAGATCGTCTGTTTTCTGTCAGAAAATAGTATGAAATCATATTTTCCAGGATATTGATCCATGATGCAGTTAAGTGCGTGGTTTACTTTTTTTGTGATGATGACGGCCATTGCCTATACACCGGGGCCCATGACCATGTTTTCCATGTCTTCGAGCGTGAAACATGGGTTCTACCGGACCCTGCCGGGTATTTTCGGCGGGTCGGCCGCCTATATGGTTCAGATGGTGGTGGTGTACCTGGGGCTCGGGGTGATTGTCCAGAACTCCTCGGTTGTGTTCAACACCATCAAATGGGTGGGGGTCGTCTACCTGATCCTGCTGGGGGTCAAAAACTGGCGGCAGTCCATTCAGGATATGGAGATGACCCATACCGGGCTGCCTGTCTCGCCGGTCAAGCAGTTTTCCCTGGGGTTTGCCACCGGCATGTCCAACCCCAAGTCGGTGCTGGTATTCACGGTGCTGTTTCCCCAGTTTATCACCC
>JAABTO010000099.1 GCA_011389835.1 Desulfotignum sp.
CCTCCACTTTCCACCGTTCCATCTGCACACAGGGAAAGGTGGGGGCCGGTGGGAAATTGGCATAGTTCAGGGTGATTTTGCCTGCCACGGCAACAGTTGCAAACAGGGAAAGGCAGATGACGATAACGAAAATAAACATTGTGCCAAACAGCATGGTTCGTTTGATCATGACTTCACCTCCAAAAAATTGTGCATTAATAAAATATACTCCCAGCTTTTCAGCTGCCCTTGCTTTGTGCCTGTATCGCCGCCAGGACCTTTTCCGGGGTGATGGGCAGATCCTTGATGCGCACACCCACCGCGTTGCAGATGGCATTGGCCACAGCCGGTGCCGTGGGCACACACCCGGGCTCACCAATGCCTTTGGCGCCAAACGGCCCGTCCGGATCATCGGTCTCGATGACCGGGGCTGTAATGGGCACGGCGTCCTTGGCGGTAAACAGTTTATAATCCCTGAAATTGGGGTTCTTGATCTGCCCGTCTTTGATCATCACCTCCTCGGACAGGGCATAGCCAAGGCCCATGATTACCCCGCCGTAAACCTGGCCCTCCAGAAGCATGGGGTTGATGGCCCGGCCCACATCATGGGCTGCCACATAGTTTTTCACCTGGACCTTGCCGGTTTCTCTGTCCACATGCACCCGCACCCCGTGCACACCGAATGAGTAGGTCACCGACAGGTTGCATCTGAAATCCTTGCCCATATTCTCATTGGGGGGATCATAAAAATAATCTGCCATGAGCATGGTGCCGCCGGGAGAAAAATGGGCCTTGCGCAGCAGCTTGTCCACGGGCATGCTCTTTTCCGGATCATTTTTTACCCACACCATCCGGTTCTTCATCACCAGGTCTTCCGGGGCGGTCTCAAACAGGGTGGCTGCAAAGGCCAGCAGGGTCTGCCGGGCTTTTTTCGCCGCCCCCAGGGCCGCGTTGCCCGCCACAAACGTGGACCGGCTGGCATGGGCCCCCACATCCCAGGGGCACACATCGGTGTCGGAATGCACCACATTGATGTCCTCGGCCAAAAGCCCCAGCTCCTCGGCCACAATCTGGGCGATCATGTTGTCCAGACCCTGACCCATGTCCGTGCCGCCGGTAAAGATGTCCACCTTGCCGAAATCATCCATCTTCAAAATAGCGCCACACCCGTCGGACTTGTAGATCCGGGCCCCGCCCCCCACATGGATGAGAGACGCATACCCGATACCCTCCCCGTCCGCCAGGGGCGAATCTGCCGTCAGTTCCTTTTCCACCGCATCGATGCACTGGCCCAGGCCGCAGGAAGTGATTTTGAATCCCTGGGGGGTTTCATCGCCGGGTTCATTCCGGTTGATGCGCCGGAAGGTCACCGGGTCGATCCCCGCCTTTTGTGCCAGCATGTCCATGCAGGACTCGATGGCAAAGGTGGCCTGGGGGTTGCCGTATCCCCGCATGGCCTGGGCATAGGTGTTGTTGGTGTATACACATTTGGCATCATACCGCACATTGGGAACCCGGTAAAGAGAGGTAATGGGCATCATCATCACCGACGGGGTGGTGGCCCCCCAGGAGGTGCGGCCCCCGTTGTCCAGGACCATGCGGATATCCCGGAAGGTGAGATGCCCTTCCTCGTCGCATCCCTGGCGGATATAGATCACCGTGGGCTGGCGGGTGGAGGTGGCTTCGAACTCCTCTTTTCTGTCAAACAGGATCTTCACCGGTTTTCTGCACTTGTGGGCCAGCAGAATGGCGATATGTTCATACGCATAGGTATCCAGCTTGGACCCGAACCCGCCGCCGATGACCGGCTTGATCACCCGAACCCGCTTGCCCTTCAGCCCCATGGCCCCCAGAGTTTCCTGAAAATCCTTCTGGGCCAAGGACGGAATCTGGGTATTGGAATAGACAGTCAGGTTGTCCGAGGCATCGAACAGGGCCACGGCCCCGGAGGTGGACAGGCAGCAGTGGGTCACCCAGGTGGTGGTGAAGCGGTCCTCCACCACAAAAGCGGAAGCTTTTTCCGCCGCATCGACATCCCCGTAATGCAGTTTCCAGGGCAGCTTGAGCACGTTGCTCTTGTGGGCCTCGTGTACCAGGGGCGCATCCTTTTCCATGGCTGCTTCCGGGTCGAACACCGCAGGCAGCGGTTCATATTCCACTTCGATCAGGCGGACGGCTTTTTTGGCCACCTCTTCCGACACAGCCGCCACTGCCGCGATCTCATCCCTGAAGCAGCACACCTTGGCCGCCTTCAGGGGCGGATTGTCCTTGTAAAATCCCATGCGCATCTTGGACGGGATATCCTTGCCTGTAAGTACGGCATGGACCCCGGGCAGGGCAAGTGCTCTGGAGATATCCATGGCCGTGATTTTGGCATGGGCATGACTGCTGTACAGAATCTTGCCGTAGAGCATGCCCGGCAGTCTGACATCCTGGATATATTCCGCCCTTCCCATGGCCTTCTGGGCCGCATCCAGTTTGGGGACCCGCTGTCCCACTACGGTATAATCTTTCATGGGGTCACCTCCCCGGCTGTCTGGTCACCCGGCTGCCGGGTGACGGGCCCTGGATCACCGTATCCTGCCGCTTTGTCTGTTTTTTTACCGGCCATCTGCCTTCCCGCCGCTGCCACCGAATCCAGAATCTGGACATACCCGGTGCACCGGCAGATGTTGCCGGCCAGGGCATGTTTGACTGCCTCCTGGTCAGCTTCGGGATCTTTGTCCAGCAGGGCCTTGGCCGACATGATCATGCCGGGGGTGCAGAACCCGCACTGGATCCCGCCGTTGTCCACAAACGACTGCTGGATGGGATGCAGACTGCCGGTATGCACAGCCAGACCCTCGATGGTCTGCACCTGCTTTCCCTGGATGTCCGCTGCCAGGTACAGGCAGGAATTCACGGCCAGCTGGTCCACGATCACGGTGCAGGCCCCGCACTCTCCATTGCCGCAGCCCTCCTTGGTGCCGATCAGGCCCAGTTCCTCCCTGAGCAGGTGCAGCAGGGTCCAGTGGTCCTGGATGTCACAGGAAATCTCATCCCCGTTCAAAATAAAGGATATGGTCTTTGTCATGGTCACTCCTCATGGTCACTTGTATGGTTATACCTGCCGGGCCTTTTGGTTGATAATATCCAGACATCTGAGCCCCATGCGCCGCACCTGGACCCGGATCATCTCTTTTCGGTGCCAGGCCTGTCCCCGGACACTGTCTCTGACCTGTGATTCATCGGCCGCCAGTTTCCCGGCCTCGGTCAGCAGATCCGGTGTCACCGGCTGTCCTTTCAGCAGTTGCTCCGCCTTTTGTGCCCGCAGGGGTGTCGGGCCGGCCACGCCCAGGCAGATCCGGGCCCGGGTGCAGGTGGCCAGATCCTCATCCACTACCAGAAGCACCCCGATGCCGATCAGCGGCAGTTCCATGGCCGCCCGTCGTCCGAATTTTATGTAGGCGCTGCCGCTGCGGGGGGCCTGAGCCGGAATGGTAATTTTTGTCAGGATCTCTCCCGGGGTGAGCACGGTTTCATAAGGCTGCACAAACAGGTCTTTTACCATGACCGACCGCTCCCCCTCCGGCCCCTTGAGCAGGGCGGCACCGTCCAGGGCGATGAGCGGGATGGCCCCGTCTGCCGAGGGCACGGCATTGATGAGATTGCCGCCGATGGTACCCATATTGCGCACCTGCAGGGACCCGATATTGGAGACCGCATCGTAAATAATGGGATATTCGCTGCGGATGAGCAGGGACTGTTCCAACATGGCATGGGTGACCAACGCCCCGATGGTCAGCTCGCCGGTGGCCCCGTTTTTGTGCAGGTCATCCAGGCCCGGTATCTGCTTGAGATTAATCAGATAATCCGGTGCCATCCACCCTTCCTTGACCTTGACGATCACGTCGGTGCCGCCGGCCATGTACCGGGCGGTCTCTTTGTGCTGCCCGAACAGCGTCACCGCCTCTTCCACGGTGGTTGGTGTCAGATATGTAAACGGTTTCATATGGTTTCCTTTCCTTAGCCTCTGTTGTCAAAAATCCGGCGGGCCTTGCCCGGCACCCGGGGCAGTTCGCCGTAGGGGAGCACCTGGGCATCGCACGAAACCATGATTTTGGCCCGCACCGCCTGCCGGATCCGGTCCCGGATGCCGTCGCTGTCGGAGATTGACGTATGGTTGCCGGCTTCCACTTTGATGGTCATGATTTCTTTGCCGTCATCGGTCCGTGACAGGTGCAGTTGGTATTCACACCCGGTCCCTGGAACCTGTGACAGCACCTCGTCGATCTGGCCCGGATAGACGTTCACCCCTTTGAGAATGATCATGTCATCGGAACGGCCCATGATCCGGTCATGCAGGAACAGCGGGGTGCCGCAGGCACAGGTTCTGGAGATTTTCCGTGTCAGGTCCCTTGTCCGGTACCGGATCAGGGGGGTCGCTTCTTTGCACAGGGTGGTCACCACCATCTCACCCACTTCGCCGTCCGCCACCGGGGTCAGGGTGTCCGGATCCAGGATTTCCAGAATATATTTGTCCGCCCAGTAGTGGATGCCTTGATGGCAGTGGCAGTCCAGGCCCATGCCCGGGCCGTAGAGTTCGGTCATGCCGGTGATGTCGAACATGTCCTCCAGGCCCAGCAGATGTTTAACCCGCTCCCGCATGGCGTCAGAGCTGCGTTCGGACCCGAAAATGATCTTTTTGAGCCGGATCTGGTCTTTCAACCCCCGCTTGTGCACCTCTTCGGCCATGAGCAGGGCCATGGACGCGGTACAGCAGAATACCGTGGGTGCCAGGTCCTTCAAAAACTGGCACTGCATATCAATGTTGCCCGGCCCCACCGGAATGGCCATGGCCCCGAACCGCTCACACCCCATCTGGAACCCCATACCCGCGGTCCAGACCCCGTATCCGACGGCGATCTGGACCCGGTCCTCCGGCGTCAGGCCCGCCATTTCATAACACCGGGCAAACATGTCGACCCAGTCGTCAATATCTTTCCGGGTATAGGCCAGGACCTTGCGTTTGCCCGTGGTGCCCGAAGAGGCGTGAATCCGCACCACCTCTTTTTCCGGCACCGAGAGCAACGGAAACGGATACCCGTCTTTCAGATGGGAAGCCGTGGTAAAGGGCAGGCGGGACAGATCCTCTAAGGACTGGATATCGGCCGGGGTCACGCCGGCTGTTTCCAGGTGCTGCCGGTAAAACGAAGAACCGTTCCACGCATGGTCCACCGTCCATTTCAGTCCGGTTAGCTGAAGATCCAGCAGGGATTGAACATCCGGAATATCCGGGATAAAGCGTTTTTCCATTCTAAGCTTCCTTGGTTTGAGATCTCAGGTTTTGGGTGGCACCCAGGTGCAGGGTCAGCGTATCCGGATCGATCTCCACGCCGTAATCGGTTCTGGCCTGTTGCACACTCACATATCCACAGGTGACATCCCGCAGGACCGCCTCAGGGTCCCGTTCCATGGGGGCGCCATACCCCCCGCCGCCGGCGGACACAAACGTGACGGTATCTCCGGAATCCAAAAACGTCAGGCCGCTGGGATCGGCCGGCTGCCCGTTTTTCAGAAACCGGGCCCGGGCGCCGGGTCTGCCGTCGAAAATCCCGTCCGGGGGATACACGAACCGCCCGGCCTGAACCGCAATGGTGGTCCGGCCCGGCGGGATGCCGTCTGATTCCTCAGCCGTGGGCACCCGAAGGGTCATCTGCCGGCCGATGCCGCCCCGCTGCCGCCCGGGTCCGCCCGAATCCATCACCAGGCCCCGTTCCACAACAATGAGCGGGGTGTCGCTTTCCAGGATCTCCACCGGGGTGTTGGCCCCGTTGGCCGGAAAAATGGCGCAGTGGTGGCCGTCCATGTGACGGGACGCCCCCATGCCCCCGCCCCGGATGATCATGGTGTGCCAGGATTTGCCCGTACCCCGTTTGCCGTACAGGATATTGGTCTGGGCCGGGGTGCCCCCGGACCCGGCGATCACCCGGTCCGGCGCGGCTGCTGACAGGGCGTTGAACACCATCTCGGTCATGAAATGCCCCACCTGCATTCTGGCCGCCACAGCCGCAGGAAATTTGCAATTGATGATGGACCCCTCGGGCGCGGTCATGTGCACCGGCCGGATCGCCCCTTCGTTGATGGGGATGTCCGGATCGAACGCGGATTTTATGGCCATGAACACATAGGCATAAGTGAAATTATACACCACGTTCACCCCCCAGTCCACCTGGCCTGAGGTGCCGGCAAAATCCACATCAATGTCGGACCCGTCCACAGTGACCGCCACCTGGATATGGATATCCGGGCGGGACCCGGCCCCTTCGATGACCCCTTTGTGACGGTAAGTGCCGTCCGGGATCTTGTCGATGGCCGCCCGCATGGAGGTTTCGGTACGCGAGATGATCTCGTCGGCCAGGTCATCCAGGGTGGTCAGTTTCTCTTCGGTCATCATCTCGATGATCTTTTGAGCGCACACGTGGTTGGCCGCCACCTGGGACCGAAGGTCGCCCGTGACCTCCTCAGGGGTGCGCACGTTCCACCGGATCATGTTCAGCAGATCCTGGTTGAGCTCTCCGCCGTCATACAGCCGGGTCACCGGGATATAGATGCCCTCTTCAAACACCTCCCGGTTGTCCGATGACACCCGGCCACCGATGTCTGAATGGTGGAATACGCATGCAGTGAACGCCACGGGCTTTGCCTTGAAAAAAATCGGGCTGAGTACGCACACGTCATTGAGATGGCCTGCCAACAGCCAGGGATCATTGACAATGAACACATCCCCTTCCTTATAAGCGTCCAGGGGCATGGACTGGATGATCTTTTTGACCCCCAGGGCCATGGCACCGGCCTGGCCCGGGGTACAGAAGGTGCCCTGCACCAGTTCCTGGCCCCGGCTGTCCGTGAACATGCAGGTATAATCGTGGGCATCCCTGAGCAGGCTGGAAAACGCAGTCCTGGCCACGGAAGCATCTGCCTCGTCCACAATGGACACCAGACGGCGCCACAGAATTTCCAGGGTAATGGGGTCAAAAGCCTGTTTTTTCATTTTGCCTCCTCCCGGATGCGGATCCACACAAATCCCTTGTCATCCACGGTGGCGGATCCATCCTCTCCCATAACAATGGTGGATTCCCGCTCCTCGATAATGGCCGGTCCATCGAACTGCACCCCGGCAGACAGCCGGGACCGGTCATACACGGTAAAATCAATATAATCCTTCTGCAGCATGGAAAACGCTTTACGCGTTCCTTTGATACTGTCTGAGAGCTGATCCGTTTCACTGGCGAGCGCGGGCATCACAAACGGGGGTGTGGGCAGGGTGGCCCGTACCTTGAAGGTGACGAATTCCACCGGGGTTTCCGGATAGGTGCGGCCGTAAAGCCGTTTGTATTCGGCATCGAATCTGTCCCGGATCTCCTGGCGGGTCCACTGGGTAAAGGGTTTGGGATCGATGACCAGGTCGGTTTCCGCGCCCTGACCCACAAACCGCATGAGCAGGGTGCGCTGGAACAACACCCGGTCCCCTTTGGCGGCATCCGCCAGAATGGCGGCCCCCTCTTTTTCCAGCTGGGCGAACAGTCTTTCGATCTCTTCAAAATCCGCCTCATCTAAGACCAGGCGGTGGCTGCGGGACAGGTCGAATGCCACCGGGGCCGTGAAAAACCCCAAAGCAGATCCCACCCCGGCCAGGGGCGGTACCAGGATCGATGTTGCCCCGATCTTTTTGGCCAGGCCGTAGGCATGCACCGGACCGGCCCCGCCGAACGCGGACATCACCACGGTCGAGGGGTTGCCCCCTTTTTCCGCGATATGGGTCTTGGCGGCCGCAGCCATGGTCTCGTTGATCAGATCGTGAATGCCGAATGCCGCATCGGTTACGGAGGTTCCCAGAGGGGTTGCGATTTTCTCTTCTATGGCGGCGCAGGACTTTTCGATATCCAGGGCCATGGTGCCCCCCAGGAAAAAATCCGGGTCCAGATATCCCAGCACCAGATCGGCATCGGTCACCGTGGGGTTTTCACCGCCCTGGTTGTAGCAGGCCGGCCCGGGGTCGGCCCCGGCACTGTCCGGCCCCACCGCCAGCAGCCCGAGGCTGCTGATCCGGGCAATGCTGCCCCCGCCGGCGCCGATCTCCATGAGATCCACCACCGGCACCTGGATGGGCAGGCCTGACCCCTTCTTGAACCGCTGGACCCGGCCCACCTCAAAGGTGGACACCAGCCCGGCATGGCCTTTCTGGATCAAACAGGACTTGGCTGTGGTGCCGCCCATATCAAAACAGAACATGTCCTTGATGTCAAACATCTTTCCGTAATGCTGGGATGCGATCACGGCGGCGGTGGGACCGGATTCGATGATGCGCACCGGAAACTTTCTGGCGGTGTCCACCGACGTGATGCCGCCCGATGAGAGCATGATATACAGCCGGCCCCCGAACCCCAGATCTGCCAGGCGCCGGGTGAGTTTTTCCAGATACTGGAAGGTGATGGGCTTGACATAGGCGTTCACCGCCGTGGTGCAGGTGCGCTCGTACTCTCTGATCTGGGGCAGCACCTCAAAAGAATAAGAGGTGGACAGATCTGGTGCCGCTTTCTGGATGATCCGCTGAAGCGCCTGCTCGTTCACCGGGTTTTCATAGGAGTTGATGCAGCACACGGCCAGAGAGGCGATTCCCTGTTTCCGGAAATCTGCCACCAGGGCCGTTGCCTCCTGTTCATCCACCGCTTTTAGAACCCGGCCGTCCGCAGTCACCCGTTCGTCGATCTCTTTTCTCAGCTCCCGGGGCACAATAGGCTCGGGATACTGGCTGAAGATGTCATAGGCATCGTACCGGATTTCTCTGCCCAGTTCCAGCACATCCCGGAACCCTTTGGTGGTGATCAGCCCGGTTTTTGCGCCTTTGCGCTCGATAATGGCGTTGATGACCAGGGTGGTGCCGTGGATCACGTCCTCCACCTGGTCCAAAAACCCCGGTTTGACCGCCAGCAATTCTTTAATGCCCTGCTCCACGGCATCGGACGGGTCATCCGGAGTGGTCAGGCACTTGTTGGTGAAAAATGCCCCGGTCCGGGTGTCCACCAGGACAAAATCAGTGAACGTGCCCCCGATGTCACACCCCAGACGCAAACCTGATTGATCCAAACCGCACCTCCCTGATCCAATGATTGTTTTCAATAAAAAATGGGTTCCTGCCATTCCCCGAAGGTCTGGCGGAACACGTCCGCCATCTCTCCCACCGTGGCAAACGCCTTGCAGCAGTCCACCAGGGGCGGCATGACATTGTCTTTGCATTTTGCGGCCTTTTCCAGGGCCCGCAGGGTATCGGTCACCGCTTTTTCATGACGGGTCCGCTTTACCTCGGCCAGGCTGTCTTTGGACGTCCTGGCCCATTCCTCGTTATACCGGTGCAGTTCCACTTCCGCCCCTTCATCCTCTTTGCCCGGGGTTTTGCCCACTTTTTTGTATTCACCGGACTGGAGCCCTTTTTCAAATTCATAGGCCTGCTGGGATACTTTTTTCTGGATCACCCCTTCGGAAATGCCGGACACGATCCCGCCCATTTCCCTGACCCAGGCCATCTCTTCTTTGATCTTGTCCGCCATCTCCAGGGTCAGGGTTTCAATGAAATAAGACCCGGCCAGAGGATCCACCGTATCCCTGAGCCCCACCTCATCCATAAGCAATTCCAGGGTTTTGAGTGATAACAGGGCCGACCGGGGAGTGGGGATGGTGTAGGCTTCGTCAAACGAGCACAATGCTGTGGTCTGGGCCCCGGAAAGGGCCGCGCCCAAAGCGTAGAACGCCCCTCGCATGATATTGTTTTCCGGTTCCTCCTTGGTGAGCCCGGACCCGCCGCCGCCGAACAGACCCCTGAGAAACAGTTTCTTTTTTTCCGTGACCCCGTAGTCTTCTTTGAGCATCTGTGCCCAGATTTTCCGGGCGGCCCTAAACTTGGCCACTTGTTCCCACAGGTTGCCGTACACATTAAAATTGAATGAAAACCGGCCCACAAAATCAGAGGGATCAATGCCGCGCTGGGCCACGGTGTCGATGTAAGCCCGGGCGATCTCGAAGGCATAGGCGATCTCCTGGGCCGGGGTGGCCCCTGATTCTCTGATATGGTATCCGCAGATGCTCACCGGATTGGACCGGGGCAGTTCCTTGACGGCATATTCAATGGTGTCCCCCACCAGACGCACCCCGTGCGCCACCGGAAAGATCCATGCCCCTCTGCCGATCATTTCTTTGAGAATATCGTTCTGGGGAGTGCAGGAGATCCGGGTTTTATCAAACCCTCTGGTTTCCCCCAGGGCCTGGTACATGGCCATCATGATCGAAGCCACCGCATTGATGGTCAGCCCGGATCCGATGCGGTCCAGGGGAATCCCCTCAAACGCGGTGAGAAAATCTTTCAACGAATCCACGGCCATGCCCACCCGGCCCACCTCGCCTTCGGCCAGGGGATGGTCTGAGTCATATCCCATCTGGGTGGGCAGATCAAAGGCCACGTTCAACCCGTTCTGACCCTTGGCGATCATGAGTTTGAAGCGCTCGTTGGTCTGTTCCGGGGTCCCGAACCCGGTATACTGCCGGGTGGTCCAGGCCCGGGACCGGTATCCCTGCGGATGCAGGCTCCGGGTGAACGGATACTCCCCCGGCTTCCCCAGGTCCTGTTCATAGGAAAATCCGGCCGTTTCCAAATCTTGTGGCCCGTACACCGGTTTGACTGTGATACCCGACTGGTAGACCACCTCCTGGATGGCCCCTTTGTCATCCTTGATATATCTGGCTACACCCATATTGCTCTCCCTTTTGAGAACCGCCGCCTTTTTTCAGGCAGCTTCTTTTTTACGCAAACAGCTGATTGATTTCCGTCACGATGGTGTCAAAGGCTGTGCCCCCGGGAAACACGGCCGCCACCCCCATCTGTTCAAGGGTCTGGATATCCTGCTGGGGGATCACCCCCCCCACCACCAGGGATACATCCGTGAGCCCGTGTTCTTTCATCATGGCGGTCAGTTTCTTGCAGATCGGCAGGTGGGCACCGGACATGATGGACAACCCGATGACATCCACCGATTCCTGTACCGCTGTGGAAATGATCTGATCCAGGGTCTGGTGAAGTCCGGAATAGATCACCTCCATCCCCGCATCCCGCAAGGCCAGGGCCACGATTTTGGCTCCCTTGTCATGACCGTCCAGGCCCGGCTTGGCCACCAGTACCCGGATCTTGTTTTTTGTTTCCATATGCCTTGGTTTCCTTTTCCTGAAAAAAACACTATTGAAATGAAGTTTTCATTTTATTATCTGTCAGTCTCATCACCTTCATCCAGATGAGCGGTCAGACGCGCTGCCAGTTTCCTGGCCGCCCGGTAGGGATCTGCGGCCACGTTGTCCTGATTTGCCGCCGTTCCCAGAAACCCGGCCACATGCCGGTCTATCCATGCATCGATCCGGTCCAGCACCATCTGCTGCACCAGGGTGGTGAAATGATTGGCTGCCTGGTCTGCCCGCATTTTTTCCAAAATCCCGTGATCCGTCATAAAGCCCCGGTGTTCCAGGAACTGTTCCGCCAGCCGATCCACCCCCTGCCCGGTTCTGGCACAGGTGCTCACCACCGGCGGCTGCCAGGTATCCGGTGTGAGAGACCGCCGGTTGACCAGATGTTCCAGGGTCATCACCTCTGAGGCGGCCCCGGGCAGGTCGTTTTTGTTGACAATGAACACATCGGCCGCTTCCACCAGGCCCGCCTTTACCGCCTGGATGCCGTCCCCCGTCCCGGGAATGGCCACCAGGCCAAGGCTGTGGACCATGCGGCAGATCTCCATGTCTGCCTGGCCGGATCCCACCGGTTCCACAACAATCACCTCATACCCCATGGCATCCAGCACCAGGCAAGTGT
>JAABTO010000352.1 GCA_011389835.1 Desulfotignum sp.
ACATCACTTCGTTGGGCATTGCCTATATCACGGTATCCGACAATGACGAGGACTTTATTGACTATGAATTCCTGGGCCGACAGGAATGTGCGGCCATCACCCCGCATCTGAAACATATTCATTTCAGAGACGGGCTGTTTATCCGGGTGGATGGAAAAACCTCCCGGGCGGCTCTGATTCCCCATGAACCGGCGTCAGACAACCAGTCCATGCCGGATGTACCGGTGATCGACCCTGAAACGTAACCCGGATCCGGACCGGCGGGCCGGTCAGGGGATCAACCATTGCCGTACACCGGTCCGGATTCCACACAACATGAGGGTGAATATGATGAATCCTTTCAATGATATATCGACACTGTATGATGGTGACGCACCGGTGATCACCACCATTGATTCCCATACCGAAGGGGAGGTGACCCGTCTTATTGTGGACGGACTGCCGCCTGTAACCGGGGCGACCATGATGGAGAAGCTGATCCGGTTCAGAACCGATCATGACGCGGTCCGGCGCCTGTTGACCAGAGAACCCCGGGGATCACGCCAGGTGCTGGCCGCCATTGTCACCGAACCGGTGACTTCGGATGCCGCGTTCGGCCTCATCTATATGGACGCCCGGCGGTACCCCTATCTGTGCGGCCATGCCACCATCGGGGCCGTGACAACCCTTGCCCGGACCGGATTTCTGACCTTTGAACAAGGCGAAAACCAGGTGGGGATCGACACCCCGTCCGGACGGATGACCGCGCTGGCCCTTGTCCAAAACGGCCGGTTGACGTCCGTGTCCATCCAGATGGTGCCGACCTTTGTTTATGCCACGGATCAGCAGATTCAGGTGGAAGGATTCGGACCCGTTGTTGTGGACCTGGTGTGCGCGGGCGGATTTTTCGCCATGGTCAACACGCAGCAGATCGATCTGACCCCCACGATGGAAAACAAACCAATGCTGGTGGATCTGGGCATGAAAATCATCGAGGCGGCCAATGAACAACTCACGGTCACCCATCCGGAACGGCCGGATGTCACCACCGTGGATGTGACCGAATTCTATGATACCATCACCTCGGACGGCCCGGCCCGGGGAAGGGGCATGGTGGTGTACGGCGAATCCCACATGGACCGGTCCCCCTGCGGCACCGGCACTGCCGCCAAACTGGCCCTGCTGCATCATTACAAAAAAATTGGCCTGAACGAACCCTATATCAATGCCAGCCCCTTAGGCACCACGTTTGAAGCCCGGCTGGTGGAAAAAACCATGGTCGGCGATTTTGAGGCCAGCGTCACCCGGATATCTGGAAAGGCCTGGATCACCGGGGTACATCATTTCACCCTGGATCACACAGACCCCTTTCAACAAGGATACCTGATATGATGGTACCCGACCTGATTTTATACAACGCCACGCTGTATTCTCAAAGACCCATCCCCTTTTCAGAAGAACGGCCTGCCGATTCAACCCGTCGACCGCCCCTCACGGCGCTGGCAACAGCAGGCAACCGGATCACGGCCATGGGAGATGATGACACCATTCTGGCCATGGCCGGCCCGGAGACCCGGGTGATGAACCTGGATCACCGCCTGGTGCTGCCCGGATTCATCGATACCCATTTTCATTTTTATGAGTGGGCCGTCAATCTCAGCAGCATCGATTTTGCCAAAACCCGTGATTTTGCCGGCATGGAATCGGCCATCCGGGAAAAAGCGGCCCTGCTGGGACCGGGGCACTGGATCCTGGGCCAGGGATTCAATGAATCGGACTGGCCGGAAAACCGGATGCCCGACCGCCTGGATCTGGATTTGGCAGCCCCGGACAACCCGGTGTGCATCTGGCGCTGTGATCTTCATCTGGCCGTGGCCAACTCCATGGCCCTGTCCCTGGCCGGTATCGATTCCACTGTCCCGGATCCGGCGGACGGGGTGATCGTCAGGGACGGCACCGGCATCCCCACAGGTGTGCTCAAAGAGATGGCCCCCAACCTGATCCGGAATGTGGTGCCGGCATTGACTTTTGAGCAGCTGCTGGAAAACATGGAAACAGCCATGGCCCGGGCCCATGCCATGGGTTTGACCGGTATCCATGATATCCGGCTGATGGGCGGCGAAGAAGGGGCCGTGGCGTTGCGGGCATGGCAGGCGTTGCACGCCCAGGGCAGGCTGGCCCTGCGGTGTCACGTGACCCTGCCCGGAGAAATGACCCGCCAGGCCATTGACCTGGGGCTGTGCACCGGATTCGGAGACGATCTTCTGCGCATCGGACATCTGAAATTTTTCAGCGACGGCGGTATGGGGGCCCGGACCGCCTGGATGACCGAACCGTACATTGATGCCGCATACGGCATGCCCCTGACCCCGATCAAAGAGATTGAACAGGCCGTGGTGCATGCGGATGCGGCCGGGCTCTCCTGCATGGTCCATGCGGTGGGGGACCGGGCCGTCCATGAGGTGCTGACCGTGTTTGCAAAGGTGGAAATGCTGAACCGGAGCGCCTGCCAAATCCCACACCGGATCGAGCACGTCCAGATGATTCTGCCGGAAGACCTGGCAGCGTTGGGCCGCATGAAAAATCTGGCGGTTTCCTGCCAGCCCAACAACATGAGTCTGGATATTTCCATGATCGATCAATGTGCCGGAGACAGAGGCAGATACGCTT
>JAABTO010000100.1 GCA_011389835.1 Desulfotignum sp.
CTTAGGATCGTTGGCCAGGCTCCGGGCAATGGACACCCGCTGTTTCATACCGCCGGACAAATGATGGGGATAGCTTCTTTCAAATCCCTTGAGCCCCACGATATCGATGAACCGGTCGGCCCGTTCCTTGCGTTCTTTGTGAGGCATCCGTTTCATTTTCATGCCGAATTCCACGTTGTCCTGCACCGTTTTCCAGGGAAACAGGGCATATTGCTGAAAGATCATGCCGCATTCCGGAGTAATGCCGGTAACAGGCTTTCCATCCAGCAGAATCTGACCCTCCGTGGATTTATCAAACCCGGCCACCAAGTTGAGCAACGTGGTCTTGCCGCAGCCCGAAGCCCCCACGATCACCAGAAATTCGCCATCTTTGACTTCCAAGGACAAATTTTGGAGCGCCACGACCTGCTCATCTTTTTTTTCCCCCTGTTTGCTGTGAAAAATCTTGGTGACGTTCCGTACTTCAATTTTGGTATCCGAAGTTACCGTGTCCATGGCAGCAGCCTCCTTTCGAATTTGCGGAACACCACATCAATCACCATGACGGTAATACTGATCATCACCATGCCCAGCAGCACGGTATCGGTTTGAAAATATTCCTTACCGTTCATGATCATGAACCCCAGTCCTTCTCTGGCCGCCACCAGTTCGGCGGAGATAATACAAGTCCAGGCAATGCCCAGCATCACCTTGAGTCCGGCAATAATCTGAGGAAGAGACCCGGGCAGGATCACCTCTTTCATCACGTCCAGTTTGGAGGCGCCCAGGTTTCTGGCGGCCCGGATCAGCAGCGGATCGATGCTCTTGGTGGCTTCGATAATGTACAGCAGGGACGGGGCAAAAGAGCCCATGAACACGATGGAGTATTTCTGGGTTTCAGTGATTCCCAGCCACAGCAGAGACAAGGGAATCCAGCTCATGGACGGCAACGGCCTCAAAAGAGAGATGATCGGATCGAATACCGCCATGAAAAACCGGGAGGATCCCAGAAATATGCCGACAGGAATGGCCACCATGCTGGAGACCATGAATCCCACCATGACCCGGCGGGTGGATGCCAGGGTGTGGGAGATCAGCTGGCCGTTCTCGATCATTTTGACGGCCCGGGACAGGATCTGGGACGGTGCCGGCAGAAACAGGGGCTCGATGAATCCCAGCCGGCAGATCAGTTCCCATACCGTGATGAATATCACCAGGGAGGCGATGCTGATCGCCAGGGATTTGGTCGGGGTGTTGATTTCCATAGGATTTCTCCGGATAATTGGGTGTTTGTGTTGGTTTCTCGAGTTTGGGGCAAAGGGCCTGCTGGGTGGGAGTGGCAGGCCCTTTGTTTTCAGGATGAAAAAGGGGTTAAGGGACCATGGATTCCATGATCCATTCCTTGACCGGCGGGGCGGTGTCGATCTGTTTGTGCTTGACCAGGAACTCGGCCAGCTGCTGCATACCGGTGACAAAATCGCCGGGGTCCACCATGAGGGCCCGCTGCTGGTCACCCGGGACCCATTCGATGTCATTGAGCACCGTCATCTGATCTTCCATGCTCAGGTTGGTGAGCTTCATCAGCACCTTGGCACATTCTTCGGGTTCGTTGATGAGCATGTCCACGGCTTCGAAATAGCCTTTGACAAATGCCTTGGAGGTGTTGGGATATTTTTGTGCAAACTCGGTTCTCACCACCAGCAGATCCGGCCCGGGGCCGAGTTTGTATTTTTTGTACAGGCTGAATTCCGTGTCATTCACCAACAGATGATTGCCGGGCATGTTAAGCAGTTTGTTGAAATGCGGTGTCCAGGCCGCACAGGCATCGATTTCACCGGAGCCCATGGCCGCCGGCATCTCATTGACCTTCAGGTTCAGCAGAGTCAGATCCTTTTCCGGATCCAGGCCCTGCTGTTCCAGGATATCCAGCACCAGCACATGGGCACTGGATGCAAACGGCGCTGCAATGCGTTTGCCCTTGAGATCAGCCAGGGTTTTAATCCCTTCTCTGGCAATGATTCCCTCCACCGTGGCATAGGAGTCCTGGGTCCCGAACGCCATGAATCCCTTGGAACCCGCAGCCATCAACGCAATGGCTGAAATACTGCCGGTGGACGCCACGTCCAGATCCCCTGCCACCAGGGACCCCATGCGGCCGGAAGAGGCATAAAAATTCTGAAACAATACGCCCAGCCCGTGTTTCTGAAATAACCCTTTCTCAATTCCCACCCATGCCGGATAATGCCCCAGCCAGGAAGACCCGCCGTAAATCACGGTGACTTTTTCAGGGGTTTCATCGGCATGGACACCTACCCCTCCCAGCAGCAGCAAGGCTGCAGCCAGCACACACAACATTTTTTTCAACAAACGGTTCATTTTTCTATCTCCTTTTTAAATTACCGGTCATGGATCTGTTTGACACTGACCGGTCTGCCTGATAATCAGATTCAGGGACCAGACCGATGCGACGTTTACCAAAAAATACTATATCAACTTAAACATATTATATCAACTTTTGTGCCGGAAACGAAAAACAGAATAATCCGATGCCGCGGCTGCCGGTCAATCCGGTTGTTTTTTACCCGGCACTTATGCTAAAAAAGAATCATTGTGTCAACTTTTTTATACCTGAAAGTCCTTGAATGAAAAAAAACACCTCAGATTCCAGATTGAAGCAATCGGTTGCAACGCCGGATCCGTATGATCCGGCCCTGTTCACCGACCTGTATGAACTCACCATGCTCCAGGCCTATTTTCATGAAAACATGACACATGAGGCGGTATTCAGCCTGTTTGTGCGCAAGCTGCCTTCAGAGCGCAATTTTCTTTTGGCCTGCGGGCTGGACACGGTACTGGATTATCTGGAAAATCTCGAATTTACCCCGGACAGCCTGGCGTATCTCAGATCTTTGGGCCAGTTTTCCGAATCCTTTCTGGAATGGCTGGGCAATTTCCGGTTCACCGGCAGCGTCCGGGCAGTGCCCGAAGGCACCCCGGTATTTGCCAATGAACCGATTCTGGAAATCACGGCCCCCCTGCCCCAGGGCCAGATCATCGAAACCTTTGTCATGAACCAGATCCACTTGCAGACCCTGCTGGCATCCAAAGCCCGGCGGGTGGTGACCGCAGCCCGGGGGCGGGCGGTGGTGGATTTCGGGGCCCGGCGCATGCATGGTCTGGATGCGGCCCTTAAAGCGGCCCGGGCGTTTCATGTCGCCGGTGTGGCTGCTACTTCCAATGTGCTGGCTGGAAAATATTACCGCCTGCCTGTGACCGGCACCATGGCCCACAGCTATATCCAGGCCCATGACGATGAAACCGGGGCGTTCAAGGCATTTTTGGACAGCTTTCCGGAAACGGTTCTGCTGGTGGACACCTATGACACCCTGGAAGGTGTCCGGAAAATCATTGAACTGGCAGATACTCTGGGGAAAGACTTCAAGGTCAAAGGGGTGCGCCTGGATTCCGGGGACCTGCCGGCCCTGTCCCGGGATGTACGAAAAACCCTGGATGACGCGGGTCTGCACCAGGTGGAGATTTTTGCCAGCGGCAACCTGGATGAATACCGCATTGCCGAACTGTTGGCGGCCGGTGCCCCCATCAATGGATTCGGTGTGGGCACGCACATGGGAGTCTCTCTGGATGTGCCGAGCGTGGATATTGTATACAAACTGTGCGAATACGCGGGTGAAGGAAAGCTGAAACTGTCCAGCGGCAAACCGGTGCTGCCCGGCCCCAAACAAGTGTTCCGCACCCAGCAGGGCGGCCGGTTCGACAAAGACGTGATCGGACGCATGGATGAAGATCTGCCCGGCATTCCTCTGCTGGAACCGGTGATGCACAATGGACAGCGTCTGCCGGCCGGCACCCGGGATCTGAACGCCATCCGGGATTATGCAGAACAGCAGATCGGCCTGCTGCCGGATTCCGTTGCAGGCATTCATCCGGCAGATCCCCCGTATCCGGTGGAAATCAGCCACGGGCTGGCATCTTTTCAGCAACGAATTAAAAAAAATCTGACAGAATAAAGCTTTCCATCTGTCAGGCCCCCTGAAACTTGACATACAGGAGCGTATCCATGCAGCCGATCGAATTTTCACAGATAGAAAATTTCAATGTGGGGCATGCCCAGGACCTGACCGCGGGAACCGGATGCACCGTGATCTTATGCAAAACCGGTGCGGTAACCGGTGTGGATGTCAGAGGCGGGGCCCCGGGCACCCGGGAAACCGACCTGCTGGATCCGGTGAACCTGGTGCAGCAGGCCCATGCCGTTCTCCTTACCGGCGGCAGTGCGTTCGGCCTGGATGCGGCCGCCGGAATCATGGCGTTTCTGGAGGAAAGACAGATCGGGTTTGATGTGCAGGTGACCCATGTACCCATCGTCTGCGGGGCCGCCCTGTTTGATCTTAATGTGGGGGATCACCAGGTCCGGCCGGACAAATACATGGGATACCAGGCCTGTGTCAATGCCCGGCAAGACGAAACATCCCGGGGAAATGTGGGGGCCGGCACCGGGGCCAGCGTGGGAAAGCTTCTGGGTATGGACCGGGCCATGAAAGGCGGGCTGGGCAGTTTCGCGTTTCAGGCCGGAGATCTGAAAGTGGGGGCGCTGGTGGCGGTGAACTGCCTGGGGGATGTACTGGATCCGGTCACCGGCAAAAAAAGAGCCGGGTTGCTCAATGAGGATCGCACTGCTGTAGACGATACGGAAAACGAGATGGTGGATGCCCTGAAAGCCGGATCCAACCTGTTTGCCGGCAACACCAGCCTGGGGGTGATCGTCACCAATGCAGACCTGACCAAGGCCCGGGCCGCCAAACTGGCGTCCATGGCCCACAATGGATTTGCCCGGACCATGCGGCCGGCCCATTCCATGTTTGACGGGGACACCATTTTTGCCATGTCCTGCGGCACGGTGGCCGCCGACCTGAGTGTGGTGGGACTGATGGCGGCCCGGGCCATGGAGCGGGCCGTGGTGGCGGCGGTGGAAAGCACCCAGTCCCTGTTCGGACTTCCTGCCTGCCGGGACCTGACCGGCTGACACTCAGGATGCCGCATGGTGGAGCCCCAGGTACCAGGTGGCAATACCAAAATAGATGATCACCCCGCCGATGTCCGCCACTGACGTCACCAGAGGCGCGGAGGCTGTTGCCGGATCCAGTTTGAGCCGGGTGAGCAGAAACGGCAGGGACATGCCCAGAATGCTGCCGAACAGCACCACGCACACCATGGCCAGAGACACGATCACCGCCACATCCATCCCGCCCCGGAAAACCCCGATAAACGACACGGCAATCGCCATACATACCCCGATGGCCAGGGCGATGCCCACTTCCTTGCCCACCAGCCTGAACCAGTCTTTCATCATGACATCGCCGATGGCCAGGGCACGGACCATCAGGGTGGCGGACTGGGCCCCGGCATTACCACCGCTGCCGATGAGCAGGGGCAGAAAAAACACCAGGGCCACCGTGGCCTGAATCGTATCTTCGTAATAGGCGATCCCGGCCCCGGAAAAAATATTCATGAACACCAGGGCCATGAGCCAGGGCAGCCGCTTCCGGATCAACAGCCAGGGACTGGCGTCCCGCAGACCGATATCCACCAGGTCGTCCGCTCCGGAGCCTGAGCTGATGGAACCCATGCGGTGGAAGTCTTCGGTGGCTTCTTCTTCAATTACGTCATGGACATCGTCAAAGGTAATGATTCCCACAAGGGAGTCGTTGCCGTTGACCACCGGAATGGCCAGAAGATCGTATTTGGCCATCTGCCGGGCCACCTCTTCCTGGTCATCATGGACCCGGGCGAAAATGGGATCACGGCGCATGATTTTTTCAATTTTGGTCGTGGGCCGGGCCAGAATCAGCTCCCGCAGCGACACCAGGCCCAGCAGCCGCCGCCGGGAATCGATCACATAAGAGTAATAAATGGTTTCCTTGTTGGGTGCTTCCAGCCGGAGCTTGTCAATGGCCTGCAGGGCGGTGAGACCCGGTGACAGGGTGGCGTATTCACTGGTCATCAAAGCCCCGGCCGTGTCTTCTTCATAAGAGGACAGCCGTCTTATGTCTTCCCGCTCGGTGGTGGCCAGCAGGCGCAATAGAATTGCGCTGCTTTCTTCGGGCATGGATTGCAGCAGATCTACCCGGTCATCGGATGACATTCTTGTGATGGCCAGGGCCAGGACATCATTGGACAGCTCTTTGGCGATCTCCCGCTGATCCTCGTAATCCATATGCGTGAGCACATCGGCACAGCATTCCGGGGACATGTGCGAAAAAATGCTTACCAGCTGATCCAGGTCCAGCTCTGACAGCTGGGCTGCCAGGTCTGCCGGGTGTTCGGATTCGCACAGGTGCGCCAGCACCTTGTCATCGATATATTCAGGGGTGTCGCCCTGACCGGGCACAAACAGGTTATCCGGTAGTTTGAGGGAATCGTTCACAACCCTGCCTCCTTTCAATCGGTCCGCCATCATGACAGGCGGACCAGAGGTCACGGCGTGAAGAAAAAGATCAGTGTCGACCGGGGCTGAACCGGTCCGCCATGGCGTCTTCGCGTGTCATTGACAGCGGGATATGATGAAAATGTCGGTCTTTTTTGAAAATCACAGATATCGATAAGTGACAACTACCACCTTCGTCATCCATTTCACATCCTCATTATCAATCGTTAATCAAAACCAGGACATCACGGGGCGATCCCGTCATTTTGTCCCGGATCAAATTCAAAATGTTATTATATACATGAATAACGCCCGGATTGTCAATTTAAAAATATCCTGATACTGTTTTTCAACTCATCGGGGGACTGGTTTTGATCGTGCCATGAATACGGCTCTCACAGGTGCCGGATACCCTTCCACGGTTTTCGCAGGGTCATCGGGATCCAGAAAATCGCTTAAGGATTCTGTCTGTATCCAGTCGGTTTTCCGCTGTTCAGCTGAAGTGGTGGGAGTGACATCCACACACTGAATGTCCATGAACCCGGCCCGTAACAGCCAGGATTCCATGACCGACAGATCCGGAATAAAATACACGTTGCGCATTTTGGCATACCGGTCTTCCGGAAACAGGCACAAATGGCTGCGGCCCTGGATCACCAGGTTTTCCAGCACCAGGGTACCGGCGGGTTTCAGGCGGTCGCGGATCTCTTTGAGCATGTCCACAGGCGACCGCCGGTGGTATAATATGCCCATGCAGCACACCAGATCAAAGCAGCTGATGAGCTTTGGCATCTCTTCATAGGTGGCCGGCAGGCAGGCCACATTTTTCTGATTCACATACTTTTGGACAGCCAGATACTGGCAGAAAAATGCGCTCTGGGGTTCCAGGCCCAGGACCAGGCCGGGGTTGCGGGCCGCCATGCGGAACATGTAATACCCGTTGCTGGCGCCGATATCCAAAACCCGTTTGCCGGTGATATCCGGCAGATGCGGGGCCACCCGGTCCCATTTCATGTCGGACCGCCATTCCGCATCCACAGGGATCCCGAACAGGTTAAACGGTCCCTTTCGCCAGGGGGAGAGCTGTTTGAGCAGGGTTACCAGCTGATGCCGATCCGTTCCTGAAAGATCGCCTGACGTTCCGGCAGTCACTGCCGGGGTATCCAGATGAATCACCGACGGCAGCTGATCGGGCAGCTGATTCACCACGTGCAGATATTTACGAAAATTGCCCTTTGGATCGGCCAGAAACGCCTGTTTCTTCTCAACAAGTCCGGCGATTTCATCCATGTACGGGGCCAGTTCCGCCAGCTGATATGGGGTTAAAAGCGGTCTCAAAGTGTCACACCTTTGGGTCACCTCCCTGTTTCACCGCCATCAGGGCGCTGAAGTTGAACCATTTGAGCCACACATCCACCTGACTGAACCCGGCCCGGTGCAGCCGGTGAAAATGGGTGTCCAGGGTGTCGGGGATCAGCACTTTTTCAAGTGCGTCCCGTTTCTGGCTGATCTCCAGGTCGGAATACCCGTTTTCCCGCTTGAACTGCCGGTAGATATCCAGGTGCAGGTCCTGGAAAACCGTGTCCTTGTGAACAGTCTTCTCCATGAGCAGCAACACCCCGCCGGGGATCATCCCGGAAAAAACCCGGCGGATCAGGTGATCCCGTGCGGCCGGATCCAGAAACTGAAGCGTCAGGTTGATCACCACCACGGAAGCGTCGGCAATCCGGATATCTTCCATGGCGCCGCAGACCAGATGAATGCGCCGGCCCGGTTCCGGCGGTTTAAGCCTGTGCCTGTATTTTTCCAGCATGGGTTTCGAGGTGTCCACCCCCACCAGGGTGAAACCGGTTTTTTTGAACGCCGCCTGGAGCTTCACCCCGAAATTGCCGTGGGAACAGCCCAGGTCATAGATCCGGGTCCCTGCCCGGTAAAACCGCGTCACCAGATCCACCTGCCGGCAAAGGCTTTCCCGGTACAGCGGCACAGACCGCACCAGCATGTCATCAAACACGGCCGCCACTTCCCGGTTAAAGGAAAACGGCTGGATCTGTCTGCGTTTTTCTGCAAATACCCGGTCCCGTGTCATGGCGTTCCTGTTGTCATTTTAATACAAAATTGATCCCCTTATATCTGATTTGCTGCCGGAGTGCAAGACAGACGGGTATTGCATTTTAGGTGTTTCCCGCCATTGCCTTTTCAGGTTTTCTTTGAATAATGGCGCACGCTGATTTCATTTTTCAAAGATTCCAAGGCGCCTGATCGCAGTAGATGTGCTGAAACCACAAAAGCATTGTGGGGATTTCATCCCTGACTCTCGTGTCAATTTTTATCTGATCGATAGGGGTGTGTCCGAATGTCAAAGGTGGAAAAAAAACTGCTTAGGAAAAGTGTTCATTTCTATTTGGCTACATCAATAAATTGAATTTCCTGGAGCTATTTATTGAATTGTTTTTCATGTAACTATGATTTTTTAATCAAAATTCATAGACAATAATCGTTTTTCATGCCATTATAAATCGAACAAATAAAACGAGAATTCATAAGAATGGCAATTTTCAATCAAAATTCAGGATGTCTAACTGTTTTTCACGGCTTTCCAGTCTTGGAAGAAGGAAGCTGCCTGGCTGGATATTCAGCCCTTATTTCAGCATATGATTTGAAAGTACCTGTTCCTGATTATCTCTGCGCTATAGGTCCAAAACATAAAAAATACGACCATGGGCGCTGGCACATTTTTACACCGCGCCATAAACCGGAAGACACGCTTTTTGGACATATAACCTTTGCGCTTAAATATGAGGGCATTGATCTGGCTCTTCTCAATGCCTTATTTCAAAAGATTGAGGCCAAAGAAATTCAAGAAATTATCTGCTCAGAACCGACCGGAAGTTATAGCCGCAGGTTGTGGTTTTTGTGGGAATGGCTGCGTGAAGAACAACTTGATATTGAAGATGCTCAGACTGGAAATTTTGTTTTTCTCGTTAATAGCAAGCTACAATACGCAGGGAAATCTTTTCCGTCCAAGCGTCATCGAGTTCGCAATAATTTACCAGGGACACACAATTTTTGCCCTCTAATCAGAAAAACAGAAAAGCTTGAACAATATATTGCTAAGAATCTTTCAGAAGTATCTGCAAAACATATCGGTCGCTCACACCCCGATCTTTTAAGCCGGGCGGCTGCTTTCCTGCTGCTTAAAGACTCTAAGGCCTCTTACACTATTGAGGGAGAAAAGCCTCCGCACAATCGTATAGAACGATGGGGAAGGGCAATAGGTGAAGCAGGACAACGCAAACTCAGTATTTCAGAACTGGAATATTTGCAAAAAATAGTTATTCCAGACAGTCGGTTTATAAAGTTAGGATTGCGCAGAGAAGGTGGATTTGTTGGGGAACATGACCGTAGTACAGGAATGCCTCTGCCGGATCACATTTCTGCTCGACCCGAGGATCTGGATATTCTATTGTCGGGCCTTATAGAAACATACAATCTGCTTCGTAAGAACGATTTTGATGCCATTTTGTTGGCAACTATCCTTGCCTTTGGTTTTGTTTTTATTCACCCATTTGAAGATGGTAATGGCCGGATTCATCGTTATTTATTTCATCATGTGCTGGCTGAAAAAGGTTTTGTCTCAAAAGGATTAATTTTCCCAGTATCAGCGATTATTTTAAAGAGGATAGAAGAATATAGAAAAATATTGGAGCATTATTCAAAACCACGGCTGAATTTGATCGAATGGAGGCCTGCAAAAAAAAACAATGTTAAGGTTTTAAATGAGACCATAAATCTGTATCGATATTTTGATGCAACAAAACAGGCTGAGTTTTTATTTGAATGCGTTGAGGAAACTGTAAATAAAACGCTTCCTGATGAGGTTGAATACTTGAGAAAATATGATCTTCTTAATGAATTTATCAAAAACTATATTGATATGCCAGATAAGCTTGTTGATTTGCTTATACGTTTTCTTGTCCAAAATGGTGGAAAACTATCAAAACGGGCACGAGAAAAAGAATTCAAAAAGTTGACTGATCATGAAATCCAAGCAATTGAAGAAAAATACGCAGATGTTTTCATCTAAAAACAGTATTCTAAGAATCAATACTGATCTCAACAATTGATCATGATCGGGCCACATGAAAACTATTACAGAGATTTAAAAAGTAATTTAAAATCAAAATAAAAAAGGAAGATAAACATGTCTGATTCTGTTGTTCTTGAAATCTTTTCCGACTACATCTGACCCTGGTGCTATTTCATTACCGGGAGTATTGAAAAACTGGAAGATAAATATCAGATCCATGTTAAATGGCGGGCATTCCCGCTTCATCCCGATACCCCGGAAGAGGGCCTTGACCTGGATGAACTTTTTCGAAAAAAAGGCATCCCTGTCGATGTCGACAAGATGATGCAACAGCTGAAAACCACGGCCTTTAATCTGGGCCTGGAACTGGGGGACAGGAAAAAGACGTATAACAGCCGGCTTGCCCAGGAGCTGGGCCTTTGGGCGGAAACGCAGGGCAAAGGCCACGAATTTCACCTGGCCGCATTCAAGACATATTTTGTGGCGGGTAAAAATATTGCTGATAAAAATGTGCTTCTCGATCTGGCTGACTCTGTAGGCCTGCCAGAGGCTGAGTCCCGGGAAGTCATTGACAACCGGACCTTCTCCGATGCCGTGGATCAGGACTGGGAATTGTCACGCCAAAAAGGCGTCAATGCCGTTCCCACATTTTTCATGGGGCTGGACCGGCTGGTCGGGGCCCAGCCTTACGAAGTCCTGGATAAGATGGTGGCAAGGCATACCGCCTGAAACATCCCGGATAAAATTTGAACGTTAGGTGAGCATAAAGGACTGCGAAAATTCGGCAAACGATCCGGTTTTTTGTATACATTTACAGCGGGGAATATCATGGATAAAAAAAACACACGGTCTTCGGCGGATCTGTTCAATGAGGGATTAAAATATTTCCATAAACCAGACGGGGTCGGTGCGGTCCGGGCATTTGAAGCCATTGTGGAAAATGACCCTGCCTACCGACATGAGGATGGTGACAACCCGTATTTCTATCTGGGCAAGATTGCCGAAATCGAAGGACGGATCGACGATGCGATCGGGTTTTATTCCAGCGCGCTGGTCGTAGACCCCTATGATGAGGAAAGCCTGA
>JAABTO010000353.1 GCA_011389835.1 Desulfotignum sp.
GAGAAAAGCTCGCCACTTTTGCCTGACGGCCGGCGCCGCAGTATCCGGTTTCGTCTCTGGTGCGGTCCACCCGGCACTGCCGTGGGCACAGGGTGCAGGAGGACAGCATGTCCAGGGCCTGTTGAACGGCTTGTTTCAGCCGGCCGGTCTGTCTGGCTCTGATATACCCGGGAATGTAGGAATGCATGGCCATCTCCTTTTGTCTCTGGGTCATCGGGGCACGGCGCTTCCCCGGTAGTGGAACCCGGATATGCGGATGGGGCTGACATACCCGGCATCCATTCCCTGGATGGCGAATCCGCTGTCCCTGATCAGGGCCGCGATGGGCCGGTTCAGGTGACACCCGCCGGACACCGGTTTCCACAACGGGGTCAGGCGGTCCTGCCACCGGGTGATGGCAATATCCGGGGCCCGGCCGTGCTCACAGAAAAGCAGCCGTCCCGAAGGTTTCAATACGCGCCGCATCTCTGCCAGGGCCTGGCGGATATCCGGAATGGAACACATGGTATAGGTCACCACAACGGTGTCGGCAGTGTGGGTGTCTAAAGGAATCTGCTCGCCGGAACCTGCCATCAGGTGAACAGGAAACGGCCGTCGGGCCGGGGGACCCGGGATCATGTCCATCAGGGTTTGGCTGGGATCGATGCCCCACACGCACGTCACGGACTGCGGATCGTAAAACGGCAGGTTCAGACCGGACCCGATCCCGATTTCCAGGACTTTTCCCCGGGCCTGTGGAATAATCTTTTTCCGCTGGCCGGTGATATCCCTGTGGGCGCAGACCCGGTGCATCAGTGTGGGCAGAATGAATCGGTGATACAGTCCCATGTGTTTGCCTCTATCAACGACGACCTTGAAATCCTGACTAAGGATTTGCTCTAATTGACATGCACGCATTTCATTGATATGGCATTCATGATATCAAATATGCATGATGAACAGAACTACATAATAACCTTTTCGCCTCTCAAAGCAAGAGTGATAAGACGATGGATGATTACAAACTCCTGATAGACCTATTGCCAGAACATTGCTGGCAGGAAGAATATTACTGGCCTATGCAGGCCAGGTTCGAGGACTTCCTAAATAGAAATGGGAATACCGCCGAAGCGTGCGAAATAGTGACCGCAGAGCAACACGAAATCGATCTGTATGAAGCGTACAAATCCTACATCAGTTACGGGGTCTATATTGCAAGAAAACTTAAAATGAACAAGCTGGTATCTTCTCAAACCGTTTGAAATTATTGTAAAGGTCTGAACTTTTGAATGTCAGGCAACCAGGAGTCCCATCAGCTCTTTCATGAGTTTGGCGGCCACCATGGCGGTGCGTCCGGACGGGTCCCGCCGGGGATTGTATTCCACCAGGTCCGCTCCCACGATCGGGTTTGCCGTGACCTGTTGCAGCACCTGAAGCATCTGTCTCACGGACAGACCGCCGGGTTCCCAGTGGGACACCCCCGGGGCAAAGGCCGGGTCCAGGGCATCCATGTCAACGGAAATATACAGAGGCCCGTCAAACGTCAATGCGGGTGGCCCCTGCCAGTCTTTCATCTCATGGACCTCCACGCCGAATTTTTCAGCCTGCTGCTTCTGGTGTCCGGTCAAGCACCGGATTCCCACCTGGACCAGGCGGGCCACAAGGCCGGTTTCCATGATCCGGGCGAACGGACAGGCATGGGACAGCCGGTCGCTGTCCAGTTCATCGTACAGGTCGGGATGTGCGTCAAAGTGCAGGATGTTCAGGGGGGCATATTTCCGGCTGACGGCTTTGACCACGGGGTAGGTGACGGCATGGTCCCCGCCCAGGCACAGCAGGGAAAGGTTCCGGTCCAGCAGTTCCGTAACCCGTGTCTGAATTCGTGCCATGGGGTCAGGGTCGTCTTCCAGCGCCAGATCTCCGGCATCATGAATGATCCCCGCCTGCCCCAGGTCGATACCGGATTCCGTCCATTTGTTGGCGGAATCACAGTCAAACGCCCGCCGTATCTCGGCTGGGGCCAATGCCGGGCCCTGCATGTAGGAGGAATGGGCATCCCAGGGAATTCCCAGCAGGCAGACAGATCGGTGTGTCAACATGGGCGGCAACGCTCCTTTGGTTAGATTTTTTTCAGGATTTTTTCAATGACATCGGCAAAGGTTTTCTGTTCAGATGCGGTGAGTCCGGACACGATTTTCGGGTCGGTTCCATGGCATCAGTCATCTGTTTTGTCATCCGGATTGCCTTGTTGCCGGGCAGCCGTATTGGCCAGTTCATCGCAGCGTTCGTTCAGGGGATTGCCGCTGTGGCCCCGGACCCAGACAAACCGCACATCCATGGAACGGACCAGGGGCAGCAGCTGTTCCCACAGGTCGGGGTTCAGGGCGGGCTGGCCGTTGGACCGGTTCCAGCCTCTTTTCTCCCATCCTCTGGCCCACCCTTTGGTCAGGGCATCCACCACATACCGGGAATCCGAGTGCACCACCACCGGGGAGCCGGTTCCCTGAAGGGCACTCAGGGCCTTGATCACAGCGGTCATCTCCATGCGGTTGTTGGTGGTGTGCGGGTAGCTGCCGGACAGCTCTTTGGCTGGGCCATCCGGATGCTCCTGGATCACCACCCCGTATCCGCCCGGGCCGGGGTTGCCGATGGCGCTGCCGTCG
>JAABTO010000101.1 GCA_011389835.1 Desulfotignum sp.
CTTTCCGGACTCCCTGCCCCGGCTGGGGGTGCAGCACCATCACGCCCATGCGGTGTCCTGCATGGTGGAAAATGATCTGGATGAAAAGGTGGTGGCCGTGGTGCTGGACGGCACCGGATACGGTACGGACGGCCGCATCTGGGGCGGAGAAATCCTGATTGCCCAAAGGGATGCCTTTGTGCGCAAAGCCCATTTGAGATACCTTCCCATGCCGGGCGGGGATCAGGCTGTGCGGCAACCCTGGCGAATGGCTGCGGCGGTGTTGTATGCGGCGTTCGGCCGGTCTTTTCTGGAGCTGGATCTGCCGTATGTCAAGGCCATGGACCCCGGTCGGCTGGATTTCATCTGCCGGATGATGGAACAGCAGGTGAACACCCCGCAGACCTCCAGCTGCGGCCGGTTGTGTGATGCCGTGTCGTCACTGTTGTGCATCCGGCATGTGATGTCGTTTAACAGCCAGGCGGCCATGGAACTGGAAGCGGTGGGAACCAATGATTTCAAGGGATCCCTGACACCGTACCCCTGTGACCTGACCCCTGTGACACCGGGCCGGGACGGGGTCGAATGGGTCATCGACATGATTGCCGGTATACGGGAGATGGTGGCCGATATTCAGGCCCGGGTGCCGGCGGCACGCATCAGTGCCCGGTTCCATCAGACCCTGGTCCATGGATTTTCCAGGGCGGCCCGGCATATTGCAGCGGCCCACGGTCTGGACAAAGTGGTGCTGTCCGGCGGCGTGTTCAACAATGATCTGATTTTTCGGCAAATGGCGGCGGGGTTGAACAAAAACAATCTGTCTGTCTACACCCATACGTGCGTGCCTGCCGGAGACGGGGGGATCGCTCTGGGTCAGGCGGCCGTGGCCGCCGCAACAGTGAAACACGGCCGGGATGTTTTGAAAACAGCTGACCTCCCGGCACAGGAGACGATGTCATGGGACTGACATAATGGGACTGACATATATGAAAGAATTCAGGGATCCGGGTTTGGCTGAACAGCTGGTGACAGCGATTGATCAGGAATGCACCCGCCCCTTGCGGATCATGGAAGTGTGCGGCACCCATACCATGGCCATTTTCCGTCACGGGATCCGGAATGTGCTGCCGGATGCGATCACGCTGCTGTCCGGGCCGGGGTGTCCGGTCTGCGTGACCGCGCAAACGGATATTGACGCGTTCGTGGCCCTGTCCCGGCAGCCGGGCGTGATTGTCACCACCTTCGGGGACCTGATGAAGGTGCCGGGGTCGGGCACGACCCTGGCCCGGCAGAAAGGGGCGGGGGCGGATGTGCGCATGGTGTATTCGGTGTTCGATGCCGTGACCATTGCACGGCAGCACCCGCAAAAACAGGTGGTGTTCTGTGCGGTGGGATTTGAAACCACCATCCCCACCATTGCGGCGGCCGTGCTCATGGCGAAGGACCAAGGGGTGGACAATTTTTGTATTTATTCGGCCAACAAATTGACCCCGCCGGCTTTGGCCGCCCTGATGAGCACCGATGGGATATCCATAGACGGATTTATTCTGCCGGGGCATGTGTCGGTGATCACGGGCGTGGATGCTTATCGGGGTGTATTCGACACCCATCGGGTCCCGTCGGTGATCACCGGGTTCGAGCCCATCGATATCCTGCACGCCATTTTGAGCCTGGTCCGCCAGAACCGGTCCGGTGTTCCGGCCCTGGAAAATGCCTACCCCCGGGCGGTCCGGGAATCGGGCAACCCCAAGGCCAGGCAGGTGATGCATCAGGTGTTTGACGTGTGTGATGCCGCCTGGCGGGGCATCGGCAGGATTGAGAACAGCGGTATGGCCCTGAAACCGGAATTCAGCCGGTTTGACGCCGGTCTCCGGTTTGATCTGCATCTTTCGGATGTGGATGAACCCAGAGGGTGTGCCTGCGGAGAGATCCTCATGGGGTTGAAAACCCCGAAGGCCTGTCCTTTGTACAAGAAATCCTGTACCCCCATGACACCGGTGGGGCCGTGCATGGTGTCCAGCGAAGGGGCCTGTGCCGCGTATTACAACTATGGATGAACAGGAGCAAACCAATGACCCCCGATGATACGGTGTTACTCGACCATGGTGCCGGCGGCAGGGCCTCCCATGCCATGTTTTCAAAAATGATTCTTCCCTTGTTTCACAATGACGCGCTGGCCCGGCAGGATGACGGGGCTGTGTATCCGGTGCCGGCCGGGCGGATGGCATTTTCCACGGATTCCTATGTGGTGGATCCGATCTTTTTTTGCGGCGGCAATATCGGAGACCTGGCCGTGAACGGCACGGTGAACGACATTGCCATGTGCGGGGCAGACCCGCTGTATATCAGTGTGGGTCTGATCATTGAAGAGGGACTTCCTTTAAAGGACCTTCAGACGGTCCTGCAAACCATGGCGGATGCCGCCGCCCGGGCTGGGGTAAAGATCGTTACCGGAGATACCAAGGTGGTGCCCCGGGGCAAGGCGGACAAACTGTTCATCAATACATCGGGTGTGGGCATGCTGTTTGAGGGCGTGGATGTGTCCGGCTCCCGGGCGCGGCCCGGGGACAAAATCATTTTGAGCGGCACCATGGCCGATCACGGGATTGCCATTCTCACGGCCCGGGAAGGGCTGACCTTTGAAGGGGATCTGAAAACCGATTCCGCGCCGTTGAACCATATGGTCAAGGCGGTGCTGTCATCCGGATGTGAGGTCCATGTGCTGCGGGATCCCACCAGAGGCGGGGTGGGCACGACCCTCAATGAGATCGCGGGGCAATCGGGTGTGGGAATGACCGTGTTTGAAAAAGACCTGCCCGTGAAAAAACAGGTCAACGGGGTGTGTGAACTGCTGGGATTTGATCCGCTGTACATTGCCAACGAGGGCAAACTGATCGCCATTGTGCCGGAACAGCATGCGGTGCAGGTACTGGATATCATCCGGGCCGATGAATTCGGCAGGGATGCCGCGATTATCGGAGAGGTGACGGATCAGTCGGTGGGAAAGGTGTTTTTGCAGACCGCCATCGGGGGCCGGCGCCTGGTGGATATGCTCACCGGCGAGCAGCTGCCCCGGATCTGCTGAGAAGCCGTCCGCCGGGGAAATCCCGGGCAGCAAATCAAAACGGTCACCTGCCCCGGGGGGCTCTGGCAGTTATCGGGTTTCCAGAATGTCGGTGATATGCTTTCTGGCGGTGTCCAGAAAAGAGGGCAGGGCTCGGGCCAGGGGCTCTGTGAGGGTCGTTCCCCAGTCGATGGTGTCCGGCTGGATGCCGATCACCCGCAGATAGGGGCGGTGTCCCCGCATCTGGGCCATGGAAAGAGAATCCAGCAAATCGATGTCATGCAGGGAAAGCATCTGTTTTTCATCTTTGCGCAGATCGTCTTCCTCCAGGTGGAAAATGGTGCCCGGCGGGTGCCCGGCCCGGACAATATCCAGAACCAGAATATTTTCATATTCCTCGAACAGATAAAAAATGTCCTGGGTAAAGGTGCCGCCGTCGATGAAATCCACCTGCGCCCAGGTGTCTTTCTCCTTGAGCAGCTCATACACCGCATGCACGCCAATGCCGTCATCTTTCATCAGGGTGTTGCCCACCCCCAATACCAGCAGTTTTTTCATTGGGGTCATTGGGGTCAGGCCTTGCCTTTTTGACGTTTTGGGTTTGCCCAAAACGTCAAAAAGGCAAGGCCTGACCCCGGTTCTTTAGAGGGGGACGTCGACGTTGACGGTCCGACCGGTTTCTACGTCCAGCACGTGGACGGCGCAGCCCAGTCAGGGGTCGAACGATCGTATGAGCCGCCCGACATTCACCGGGTTTTGGACATCCGGCACCGGCACACCGATCAACGCTTCCTCGATCGGGCCTCTGACGCCCATGTCATCTCTGGGGTTGGCGTTCCAGATGGTGGCGGACGTGACCTGATAGTTGGCGATTTTCTGGTCCTTGATGTCAATGTAGTGGAGCAGGGCCCCTCTGGGGGCTTCGGTCATGCCCAGGCCTTGGGCGGTATCCGGAATCGGTGTCGGCACAAAAGTCTCTTTGCCGGGCTCGGCCTGGGAGAGCCATTCTTCCACGGCCATGGCCACCAGCGCGGTTTCCTCGGCCCGGGCCACATGCCGGCCCAGAATGGAGAAACAGGCATCCCCGATATTTCTGAGCCGTGTCACACCCAGTTCTTTTTGGCCGGTGGCGGACAGTTCCGGATTGGTGGCCCACATTCTGGCCAACGGGCCCCCTTCGTGGGGTTTGCCGTTGTAACGCGGGGCTTTGATGAAACTGTAGGCCCCGGGCTTGGTCGGGTTGGGCAGGGTTTTGCCTTCCCTGGGGTTGAGCCCGGTGGTGGAATCCTCGAACCACGAGTATTTGACATGTTCCTTGATCATGGCCGGATCCACGGCATAATCTTTTCCATCCGTGTAAACCCCGGATTTGAGCAGGGTGTTGCCTTTGTTGTCCAGGGGGAATACGCCCCAGGATACCAGATTTTTGTGTCCCACACCCGTTTTGAGCAGATCGCCATAGGGACCGGCCAGCAGGTACACGAGGGGCACATATTTTTCCAGAATGAACTGTTTGACCTTTTTGAATCGCCGGGCATAGGCGTTCAGGGCTTCCCGGGTGGGGATTTCCGTGGAACCACCCACCACGATTCCCTGGACATGGGGCATCTTTCCGCCCAACAGCGCCACCATTTCGTGGCATATTTTCCGGATTTCCAGGGCTTCCAGGTACTGACCCACGGCCACATCATTGATCTCTTTGGGCAGCCGCATGTCATTGTTGGCATACCGGGGGATGAACGGGGCCGTGTCCGGACCGTTGCAGTAATCCAGGGCCGCCAGGTGATAGAAATGAAGTACATGGGACTGCAGATAGTTGGCACCCAGAATCAGGTTTCGGGCGATCCGTCCGTTATCGGTGAGTTCCACGCCGAATGCGTCGTCTAAGGCCAAAGCCGATGCCGTGGCATGGGCCGTGGGGCATACCCCGCAGATCCGCTGGGTGATCTGGGTGGCGTCCCTGGGATCTCTGCCGATCAGGATCTGTTCAAATCCCCGGTACATCCCGCCGGTGATGTGGGCATCCACGACTTTTCCTCCGGCGACCGCCACTTCTGCTTTTAGATGGCCTTCAATCCGTGTCACCGGATCGATAGCGATTTTTATTTTTTGACCGGACTGTGCCGGTTCGGCTTGCGGTTGGCAACCTGCCATAATCAGACCTCCTTGAAATTGTCGTGTTCGTTAATAGGCGGGTTCGTAAAATGGAGACATGGCATCCGGAAAACCGGCTTCCACACAGCCGATGCACACGGAATTGTCCACGCACCAGTTCAGGCCGGAGTTCCATTTGCGCTGGTAGCAGTCTGCATAGGTGTCCGGGCCCTTGCAACCGACATCCATACGGCATCCATCGGGATCCGACAAGGTGGCTGCCATGAAGGCGTCGTCATAATCGAAGAGCCGGGGGCAGTTGTCATGGATGTTTTCGCCAAAGAACAGGGTGGGCCGGCCGTCGTAATCCAGCTCGGGTATGCCCACGTTGAGCAGGTGAACGATGGACCCCACGATCCAGTCCGGATGGGGCGGGCACCCCGGAATATTCACGACCGGTGTGGTGATGTTTTTTGATTCAAAAAAATCTCTGACACCGGTGGCACCGGTGACATTCCCCCTGGCCGCCGGAATACCACCGAACGCGGCACAGGTGCCGACAGCCAGAACAGAGCCTGCCATGGGGGCGAGTTCCTGAACCATGTCCATCATGGTGATTTCTCTGTGGCCGATTTCACCCAGAATACAGTACTTACCGTCCGCCGCCACCGGAATGGAACCTTCAATGGCCAAAGAGAAGCGGCCTTTGTATTCATTGGCCACGTCGTACACGTGCTTCATGGCCATTTCCCCTTCACACTCACTGACAGTGGGGTGAAACTGAAGGCTGATTACTTTGAGCAGAACATCGGCAATCCTTGGATCCACACTGTTGAGCAGAGACACGGAACATCCGGTGCATCCCTGTCCCTGGATCCACAGAACCGGATGCCGTTCCAGTCCCTTTTCCAGGGCCTGGAGCAGGGCCGGGTTGAACACCTGGGAAATACCGATACCAGCGGCGGTCCCTGTCAGGGTTTTCAGAAAGTTCCGTCTGGAAATTCCTGAGGGATTGGGTTGCGCACACGGCAACGTGGGTTTGTTTTTCACGGGCACCTCCTTGATGCGTTTAAAAACAATCTTAACTGTACAGGTCGTTATGATGGTCAAACAATTTTCGAAACTATAGGGATAAGAAACGCTTGTCAACCCCAAAAAAGGGAGCGGAGACGATAATGACGGGTTTTTTAAGAATTTAAGATAAAAAAATGTCAATCAAGGGGAGGCAGATCCGGAATGGGCAGCAGTTTTTTTCCCGGGCCCAGGCACACCAGGTCCAGCGTACACGTCACAGCCGGCCGGTTTCCTTCGGGGCGCCATGCTTCATGAAAAAAAACCAGTCGATACTCCCCTTGTTTTTCCCACCGGGTCCTGATTTCCAGAAGATCACCGAATACCGCGCCGTCCTGATACCGCAGGTCTGCCTTGTACACCGCAAATCCGGTTTCATGGCGATGCCACATGTCGGACAACTTGTCTATGCCGATGATCTCTTCTCTGGCCCGTTCAAAGTATTTCAGATAATTGGCATGGTAAACCACGCCGGAATGGTCGGTGTCTTCATAATAGACCCGGGCATGGAATATATGGGGGGGTGGCATGGTCATGAGTGATTGCTGTATAAACCAGCAGTGAAAAAAAATCAAGCATTTGAAAGAAAACCCGATTTACCCGTTTTTGGGTTGTCAGAGGAAAAAATATAATTATAGTATGAGCTATTGATGACAAAAAACAACTGCACAACCGAGGTGATTCATGACCGATGACAACAGACCGGTTACCCCTGAGATCGTCAATGGGGACGGCGAAGAAAACGAGAACACGGAACAAAAGCAAAATACCGGCGGTGAACTGATCCGGCAGAGCCACAAACCGGACATCCTGTACCTGGTGCCCATTACCGGCAGGCCCCATCTGCCGGCCCAGGTGCAGCCGCTGGTGGTGAACAAACAGCGGTGGGAACCGACCCTGGTCAAAGCGGTCAATGACTCCCATCATCTGCTGGGATTGAGCTATCTGTCCGAAGTCACGGGCAAGTATGTGTATAAAGAAGATTTCCCGGAAGTGGGGTGCGTGGTCCGGATTTTAAACATGGTGGAGGTGGACGGCAATATCCAGTTCATCGCCCAGGGTCTGGAACGGTTCAAGATCAAGAAATTTTTGTCGGACAAGCCCCCGTTCGTGGTCCAGGTGGAATATTTCAAGCCCCTGGAAGAAGATGAGGACAAGCTCAAGGCGTATGCCATTTCCATCATCAGTTCCATCAAGCAGCTGCTGTCTCTGAATCCGCTGTATTCGGAAGAGCTCAAACAATACCTGGGCCGGTTCAGCCCGGATCAGCCCTCGCCGCTGACCGATTTTGCCGCCGGCATCACCACGGCGTCCGGGGACGTGCTCCAGGAGATCCTGGAAACCGAATCCGTGATCGAGCGGATGAAACAGGTGCTCATGCTGCTGCAAAAAGAGATCGAGATCGCCAAGCTGCAGACCCAGATCCGAAAGGACATCAACACCCAGGTGGATGACAACAAGCGCAAGTTTTTTCTCAAGGAACAGCTCAAGGCGATCCAGAAGGAGCTGGGGATTCAAAAGGATGACAAGACCTCGGATGTGGACCGGTTCAAGGAGCGGTTTGCCGAACTCAATCCACCCGAACACGTGGTCAAACGGTTTGACGAGGAGATCGAAAAACTGTCGGTGCTGGAAACCGGGTCGTCGGAATACGGGGTGACAAGAAATTACCTGGACTGGATCACGTCGTTTCCCTGGGGCGTGTATTCCGAAGACAACGTGGACATCCATCGGGCGGAAAAGGTGTTGGACCGGGATCATGCCGGGTTGTCCGATGTCAAGGAACGGATCATCGAATTTTTTGCCGCAGGGGTATATAAAAAAGATGTATCCGGTTCCATCATTTTGTTTGTGGGACCGCCGGGGGTGGGCAAGACCTCCATCGGCAAGTCCATTGCCGAGGCGCTGGGCAGAAAGTTCTTTCGGTTCAGCCTGGGGGGCATGCGGGATGAGGCGGAGATCAAAGGCCACCGCAGAACTTATGTGGGGGCCATGCCCGGCAAGATGGTCCAGGCCCTGAAAGATACACAGACCGCCAACCCCGTGATCATGCTCGATGAAGTGGACAAGATCGGGGCCTCTTACCAGGGCGATCCGGCATCCGCCCTGCTGGAGGTGCTGGACCCGGAACAGAATGCCGAATTTTTAGATCATTACCTGGATCTGCGAATGGACCTGTCCAAGGTGCTGTTCATCTGTACGGCCAACACCATGGATACCATTCCGGGGCCCCTGCTGGACCGCATGGACCGCATCAACCTGTCCGGGTATATTACCGAAGAAAAGATCGAGATCGCCAGAAAACATCTGTGGCCCAAACTGCTCAAACGAAACAAGGTGGCGGCCTCTACCATCACCATCACGGATCCCACCATCCGGCATCTGATCGAGGGCTATGCCAGGGAAGCCGGGGTCCGGGGCCTGGAAAAGCAGCTCAACAAGATCATTCGCAAGAGTATTGTCACTATTTTGAAAGAAAAGAAAAAACGGATCCGGGTCACCATCAAATCCCTGGAGCAATACCTGGGGCCGCCGGTGTTCAGAAAGGAAAAGCAGATGCAGGGGGTGGGTATTGCCACGGGCCTGGCGTGGACCGCTTTGGGCGGGGTGATCCTGCCCATCGAGGCGGTCAAGGTCCACAACAGGGGATCGGGCATCAAACTGACCGGAAAACTGGGGGATGTGATGCAGGAGTCCGCCTCCATTGCCCTGTCCTATGTGCGGGCCAACCCTAAACTGTTTCGAATCGACCCGGAATTTTTTGATGAGGCCTTTATCCATCTGCATGTACCCGAAGGGGCCACGCCCAAGGACGGGCCCAGTGCCGGCATCACCATTACCACGGCCCTGGTTTCTTTGGCCAGAGGTCAGGAAATCCCGCGGCCCCTGGCCATGACCGGGGAGATCACCCTGACCGGCAAGGTACTGCCGGTGGGGGGGATCAAGGAAAAAATCATTGCGGCTCGGCGGTCCGGGATTGCGGAGATTATTTTACCCGAAGGGGTCAGCAGTGAATTTGAAAAACTGCCAGACCACATCAAGGAGGGGATCAATTTTTCCTTTGTAAAGGTTTACCGTGACGTGTTCAGGCAGGTGTTTGAAAAGTCCTGACGGCTGTCCATTCTCAGATCAGTGCCCGGATCCGTTCCCATCCGTCTTCAGGAATCTGGGCACCGATCACCTGGCACACCTCATAGCCGCAGGCAGAGGCCAGTTCCCCGCTTTTTTCAACGGAAAATCCGTTGGCAATGCCGAACAGAAACCCGGCGGCCCACAGGTCCCCCGCCCCGGTGGTGTCTTTTGCTTCTTTTCCGGACACGGCATCGATCCGGGTGGTGCGGCCGTTGAAGGAGATCACGCTGCCCCGTTTTCCCAGTTTGAGCACCCCGTAGGTGACATGGGCGGATAACGCCTCAAGCGCATTTTTTTCGTCCGAGTATCCGGTAAAGGCGCTGGCCTCATCTTCATTGGCGATCAGAACGTCCACGTGATCTTTGATCAGATCCTCCAGAATTTCCCGGCAGGCATTGACCACTTCAAAACTGGCCAGATCCAGGGCGATCATGGACCCGGCTTTTTTGGCCGCATGCACGGCGGCCATCATCAGTTCCGGATTGAACAGCAGATACCCTTCTACCATGGTGATGGCCGTATCCGCAAACAGGGCAGGGGTGATCCGGTGCGCTGCCATTTCCGTAGAAGCGCCCAGATATGTGAACATGGACCGCTGCGCATCCGGGGTGATCACGGAAATCACGCTGCCGGTGGGAGAGGTGGACACGGTGAGTTCCGGTGCCACATGGGCGGACCGCAGCGCATCTTCAAACAGGGTCCCGAAGTTGTCGTTTCCCCGCCGGCCGATGAACCGGGCCGTGCCTCCCAGGCGGCCCACACCGATGATGGTATTGCAGGCAGCCCCTCCCGGAACAACGGCAGGGGGTTTGTCGGTTCTGGCCAGAATGGCTTTGATATCGTCCGATTCCACCAGGGTCATGCCCCCCTTTAGTTTATTGAGCTTTTTTAAGAAATCATCGGATTCATTGATCAGGATATCCACCAAAGCGGACCCGATTCCTGTGATGCGGTTTTTGTTTGGCTGGGGTGTCATATTTTTTCTCCTCAGATGTTACCAAATGAAACGTCTGATCAGAGCATAAAAAATTGCGGGCAGAAATTCAAGGTGTTTTTATGCACTTAGCAAAATATGATCATATATTGATATATTTCTGGATAAGTATTGACAAATGAGGTCAGGTGGTGTACTTAGTTTAATGTTACAATATATTTATTTATGGATTGACGCAGCACGCTGTTTGTCCCGGATTGCCAAAAAATAAATTTTCAATAAGGAGCGAAACATGTCAGAAAACAAATCCTATCTGTTTACATCTGAATCCGTCACGGAAGGTCATCCCGATAAAGTGGCCGATGCCATTTCCGATGGTATTCTGGATGCCATCATGGCCGAAGACAAGAAATGCCGGGTGGCCTGTGAAACCCTGGTCACCACCGGTCTTGCCATGGTGGCTGGTGAAATCACCACGGACTGCTACGTGGATATTCCTGAAGTGGTTCGAAGTACGATCCGGGAAATCGGGTACAACTCTTCCACCATGGGATTTGACTGGAAAACCTGTTCTGTGATTACCAGTATTGATCAGCAGTCGGTGGATATTGCCCAGGGTGTGGATGAAGGGGCCGGCCTGTATACCGAACAGGGCGCCGGAGACCAGGGAATCATGTTCGGTTTTGCCACCAATGAAACCGAAGAGCTCATGCCCATGCCCATTTTATATGCGCACAAGCTGACCAAACGGCTGACCCAGGTCAGAAAGAACGGGGCCCTGGATTTTCTGAGACCCGACGGCAAATCCCAGGTAACCATTGAATATAAAAACGGCAAGCCCCGGCGGGTGGATGCCGTGGTGATTTCCACCCAGCATAATAATGACGTGACCTATGAAGCGTTGAAGGATGCCGTTATCAAGGAAGTGATCCGGAAAATCATCCCCGAGGACATGATGGACGGGGATACCCGGTTTTTTGTCAATCCCACGGGCCGGTTCGTGATCGGCGGCCCCATGGGTGACTGCGGACTCACCGGACGGAAAATCATCGTGGATACGTATGGGGGCCAGGGCCGTCACGGTGGGGGATGTTTTTCTGGAAAAGATCCTTCCAAAGTGGATCGAAGTGCCTCCTACATGGGACGGTATGTGGCCAAAAATCTGGTGGCATCCGGTGTTGCTGACAAATGCGAAATTCAGGTGGCCTATGCCATCGGCGTGGCGCAACCGGTCTCACTGATGGTGGATTTCAAGGGCACCGGAAAAATTTCTGAATCAAAAGCCGTGGACATTGTCAAAGAGGTGTTTGAT
>JAABTO010000354.1 GCA_011389835.1 Desulfotignum sp.
TCCGATCTCCGGCCTGCCGCAACTGCTTCCTTATGAAAAAAATACAGCGCCTTGAAATGGATGGCATCAGCAAATCCTTTCACGGCATACCCGCCAATCAGGACATTCAATTGTCTGTGGTATCCGGAGAGATTCTGGGACTGCTGGGAGAAAACGGTGCCGGCAAGACCACGTTGGTGAACATTCTCTATGGATTGTATCAACCGGATGCCGGGCAGATCAAAATCAATGGACAGCCGGTGCAGTTCGCTTCCCCGCTGGACTCGATTCTTAACGGCATCGGCATGGTACACCAGCATTTCATGCTGATTCAAAATCACTCGGTCATCGAGAACATCGCTTTGGGGTACAAGGATACCCCGTTTTTTTTTCCGAAAATCAAGCTCCGGGAAAAAATCCAGCAGTTTTCCCGGCAGTTTGATTTCACCATCGATCTGAACAAAAAAATCTGGCAGCTGTCCGCCGGGGAGCAGCAGCGGGTTGAAATCATCAAAGCCCTTTTGAACGGCGCGGATCTGCTGATTCTGGATGAGCCGACGTCCGTGCTGACGCCCAAGGAAATCGAAGAATTGATTGCCATTCTCCGGCGCATGAAACAGGACGGCCACAGTGTGATTTTCATCTCCCACAAGCTCAACGAGATCATGACCATCTGCGACCGGGTCACGGTGCTTAGAAAAGGCCGGATCGTGGGCGGGGCCGACACCCGGGATACCGATAAAAAAACCCTGGCCCGGATGATGGTGGGCAGGGATGTGGTGTTCAATATCCACAAGGAGACGCTCACAAGGGGCAAGCCGGTCCTGAGAGCCAACCGGATTCACGTGACCGGAGACATGGGCATGCCTGCGGTCAAGGGGGTCAGTTTCGATCTGCATGAAAATGAAATTTTCGGCGTTGCCGGGGTGGCGGGCAACGGGCAGCGGGAACTGGCGGAAGCCATCACCGGGATCCGGAAAATCGATCAGGGATCGGTGACCATCAACGGAAAAGAGATCACCAACCTGTCTCCCCGTCGTATTTATGACCACGGGGTATCCCATGTTCCGGAAGAGCGGATCCGTTTCGGCATTGCCCCGGGTCTGTTTCTGTATGACAATGCGATTTTAAAACAGCATCACCTGAAAAGATTTTCCAGCCGGTATTTTCTCAAATACAACCAGGTAAAAACCCACGCCAAAAACATCATCACGGAATTCAATGTGGCGACCCATTCCATCGACAACCAGATCCGGAACTTGTCCGGCGGCAACATCCAGAAGCTTATTTTAGGCCGGGAGATCAGTGAACAGCCCCAGCTGCTGGTGGCCTCCCACCCCACCTATGGCCTGGATGTGGGGGCCACGGAATTTTTGCGGCAGCATCTGCTCAAACTGCGGTCACAGGGCAGCGGTGTGCTGCTGTTTTCCGAAGATCTGGAAGAGATTTTTGAACTGTGTGACCGGGTCGCTGTCATTTTTGCCGGCGAGTTCATGGGGATTTTTGACGCCGATGATGACCGTCTGTGTGACATCGGCCTGATGATGGCCGGATCCAAACGATACGAATCAGCCATTTCAACCTGAAGAGTTTTTCATGATACAGATCACCTCCACAGACAGATACCGCATCACCCGGCTGCGGGCTGCAATGACCAATGTGTTTTCTCTGGCCGCAGGACTTCTGGTCATCAGCGTCATCTTTCTGATTGCCGGAGTCAATCCGCTGTTCGCCATTGCTGAAATTTTTCAGGGATCCTTCGGGTCCGTGTATGGATTCAAGGAGACAATCACCAAAGCGATCCCCCTGATCCTCATCGGTGCCGGTCTGACCCTGGCTTTCCGGGCCAAGTTCTGGAACATCGGGGCCGAAGGCCAGCTGCTCATGGGGGCGGTCTTTGCCACCTGGACCGGCCTGACCTTTGGGGAAACCCTCCCCTCAGCCGTCATCATCCCCTTGATGTTTGCCGCCGGTTTTCTGGGCGGGGCCCTCTGGGGCATTATCCCTGCGATATTAAAAATCAGATATGCCATCAATGAGGTGATCTCCACCCTGATGCTCAATTATATCTGCGCCCATATCGTGACCATGCTCATTGTGGGTCCCTGGAAAGGGGGGACCCGGTTCGGGTTTCCCGGCACGGACACCCTGCCGGAAACCGCGATTCTCAGCGTGATTCCCGGATCCCGAATCCATTATGTCACCCTGATTCTGGCCCTGGTCTGTGCCGCCGTGCTGACGCTGCTGATTTACCGGACCCGGTTTGGATATGAAGCCCGGGTGGTGGGAGAAAACCCGGATGCCGGCAAATACGCGGGCATCGATTTTCTGAAAACCACCCTGATCCTCATGGCCGTTTCCGGCGGACTGGCAGGCATGGCCGGGGTCGGGGAGATTGCCGGAATCCATCAGTATCTGGGATATCCGGATTCCATGTCATCAGGATACGGGTTCACCGCCATCATCGTGGCATGGCTGGCCAAACTCAATCCCTTGTACACCATCATATCCGGCATCTTTTTTGCAGGAATTCTGGTAGGAGGCGACGCCATCCAGATTTCTCTGGGACTGCCGGCCGCCACAGTGAACATCGTCAACGGCACCCTGCTGATATTTCTGATCATGGGTGATTATTTTCTGAACCATAAA
>JAABTO010000355.1 GCA_011389835.1 Desulfotignum sp.
ATATATATCGGTGTGCCGGTCATATACGATGCTGCCCGCGGACAGGTGCCAGGTGACGGTTTCCGGGTCTTCCAGTTGCGCTGCAACAGCCCCGCCGGACAGGCATGCCAGACACCAGCAGGCAATGCCGATCACGGTCAGGATCCGATCCCGGATTTTTTTTAGCCGTTGCTTTTTTTCAAACAGGAGAACGCCGTCCATGAATCACCCGGTAATCAATTGCGCTGAGGTAAAAATTACTGTATAAAGCCATTTTATGTTGTAAAAGTCAAGCCGGAATCCGGCTGCGGTTGGGAAAGGACCTCCATGACATATTCAATCATCGATGCCATCGGCAATACCCCGCTGGTGGAAATCCAGCGGATGAATCCGCATCCCGGTGTCCGGATTTTTGCCAAACTCGAATACATGAACCCGGGCGGGTCTGTCAAGGACCGGGCCGCGCTGTACATGATCCGGGCCGGAGAGAAATCCGGGCGGCTCACCAGGGACAAGACCGTGATCGAAGCCACTTCAGGCAACACCGGTATCGGCCTGGCCATGATCTGTGCCGTCAAAGGGTACCGGCTGGCCCTGACCATGGCGGAAAACGCCAGTGAGGAGCGCAAGCGGATTCTCAAAGCCCGGGGGGCGAAGATCATCTTGACGCCCAGGCACCTGGGATCGGACGGGGCCATCGAGGAAGCCTACCGCCTGGCCCGGGAAAATCCGGAAAAATATTTCATCACCGACCAGTACAACAACGAGGCCAACTGGCAGGCCCATTATCGCACCACCGGCCCGGAAATCATGGCCCAGGCGCCAAAAACACCTTCCAGTGTGGTGGCGGCCGTGGGCACGTCCGGTACCCTGATGGGCCTGTCCCGGTATTTCAGGGAACACAGCCCAAACACCCGGGTCGTGTGCGCCGAGCCGTTCAAGGGGCATGGTATTCAGGGACTCAAGAACATGAAGGAGTCCTACACCCCTGAAATTTATGACAAAACCTGTCTGGACTCAATTTTGAACATCGATGATGACCTGGCTTTTGATACCACCCGGCGGCTGGCGGCCGAAGAAGGCTTGTTTGTGGGCATGAGTTCCGGTGCGGCCATGGCCGCCGCCATCCAGGAGGCAGAATTTCTTGAGAGCGGTGTGGTGGTGGTGATTTTTCCGGATTCCGGAGAGCGGTATCTGTCCACGTCTTTGTTTTCGGTCAAGCAGAAAGTGCATCTCTTTCTGTTTGATTCTCTGACCGGGAAAAAACAGCGGTTTGAGCCGGTCAAGCCGGACACCGTCTCTATTTATACCTGCGGCCCCACCGTGTATCAGCGGCTCAATCCCGGCAGTTTCAGGCGGTTCGTGTTCACCGATCTGCTGGTGCGCTATCTGGCGTTTCACAAGGTCGACGTCAATCATGTGATCAATATCACGGATTATGATGACCGCACCATCGACGGTGCCGGCCGGGCCGGCCGGGAGCTGGACCTGTTCACACAGCCGTATATCCAGGCCTTTCATCAGGACCTGAACCGCCTGAAAATCCGTCCGGCCCAGGCATATCCCCGGGTGTCTGCCCATTTTTCAGATATGGCGGAGCTGACCCGCAAGCTGCTGGACAAGGGATATGCTTATGAAAAGCTGCATTCCGTGTATTTTGATATCTCAAAGGTGGCAAAATACGGGCATCTGTCCAAGATGGACATCCAGAAAATCCGGGTGGGCGCCACCGTGGATCTGGATGAGTATGAAAAACTCAACCCCAGGGATTTCACCCTGTTCAAGCGGGTCCGGCTGTCGGAGCTGCGCCGGGGCATCGGTGTGAAAACCGAATGGGGACAGGTCCGGCCCTCGCTGCACCTGCAATGTGCGGCCCTGTCCATGCTGCATTTGGGGGTGCCGTTCGATATCCATACCGGCAGCCGGGAACTGGTGTTTCCCCATCACGAGAACGAGCGGGCCATTGCCCGGGCTGCGGAAGACCGGGAACTGGCCAATGTATGGCTGCATTGCGATCCGGTCCAGTATGATGGGTCTCTGGGGCCTGGGTCCATCACCGATCTGACCCTGGATACCCTGGCGGACCTGGGATGGGATGACGACGTCATCCGGCTCTGGCTCATGTCCGGCCATTACCGCCGGGGCCTGATGCTGTCCAGACAGGCCCTGACCGATGCCCGGGCCACCCGGGACCGCATCAACCGGTGCATCGCTTTGCTCGAACGGATCCGGTCCGATGGTCCCGGTTCGGAGGCATTGTCCGGCAAGGGCCATGCAGACATTGATCAGTTGATGTATGATATCCGCCAGGGCGTTCTGACCGCGCTGGCCGATGATCTGAAAATATCCGCGGCCCTGGCCGCGCTTCTGGCCGGTATCAAGGCCATCAACACCCGGATCAGCCGGCAGAAAATCCATGCCCGGGATGCGGGCCGTATCCTGTCCGGTTTACAGGAAATGGACCAGATCTTCCAGGTGTGTGAATTCAACCGTCAGACTTCGGAATCCCCGCAGGTCAAGGACCTGCTGCGGCAAAGACAGGCGGCCCGGGAACAAAAAGACTGGGCCACGGCGGACAGTATACGGGACCGGCTGACTGCCATGGGAATTGCCGTTCATGACCAGAAAGTGGAGACCAGTTAATGGAT
>JAABTO010000356.1 GCA_011389835.1 Desulfotignum sp.
CGATAGACAGAAAATCGGACGTGGCGGCCCGGTCGGTTTTTCTGGATTTTACCGCCCCGGCCTGTTGAATGGCCCCGCCGAACAGCAGCAGTTTTTCAGTGAGCGTGGTTTTCCCGGCATCCGGGTGAGAAATGATGGCAAAGGTCCGTCGTCGGTTGATCTCCCGGACCTTTGCCTTGTCTATGGTGTCTGATTCCATTCACGAACATCCTTGTCGATTCATTATTTTTTTCAAACACTTTATCATATTCCATATCACCAGACAATTTAATCTTGTTTCCCGTTAACGGCGATGGGTCCGATATCGGTCGACATGATCCGTATTACCTGCCGGGTGCCGCCGGGATCACCCATGCGGCCGGTGCTGAAACTCCCGGCCGATACCATGATATTCAAATCCGAACTCCGCCATTTCTTCCGGATCATACTGGTTTCTGCCGTCAAAAAGGATGGGCGTTTTCATTATCTGGCGCATCCGTTTGAAATCAGGCTGGCGAAACGCTTTCCATTCCGTCACCAGGGCCAGCGCATCCGCGTTTTCCAGCACCTGGTAGGGGTCGTCCATCAGGGTCAGCCGGCCGGACGCCAGCCAGTCGCCGGGCAGTTCTTTTGATGCCTGGGTCATGGCCACCGGATCGTAGGCCTGCACCGTGGCGCCCGCTGCCATCACATCCTGCAGAAAAACGATGGCGGCGGCCTCCCGCATGTCGTCGGTACCGGGTTTGAACGCCAGCCCCCAGAGGGCCAGGCACCGGCCGGTCAGGTCCGGACCGAACCGGAATCTGACCTTGTCCCCCAGCACCTGTTTCTGCAGGTTGTTCCGCTCTTCCACCGCTGTCAGCAAGGACGGATGCAGCCCGATGTCTCTGGCGGTTTTGATCAATGCCTTGACATCTTTGGGAAAACAGGAACCGCCATATCCGCACCCGGGATAGATGAACGAATACCCGATGCGGGTATCCGACCCGATCCCTTTTCTGACATTTTCCACATCCACGCCCAGGTGCTCGCACATGCCGGCGATCTCGTTCATGAACGAAATCTTGGTGGCCAGCATGGCGTTGGCCGCGTACTTGGTCATTTCCGCATCCCTGACGTTCATGAAGATCATTTTGTCCCGGTTCATGGAAAACGGGGCATACAGCCGCCGCATGGTTTTGGCGGCCCGGTCGGTATTCACGCCCACAATAATGCGGTCCGGTTTGAGAAAATCATTGATGGCGGCCCCTTCCTTGAGAAATTCCGGATTGGACACCACATCGAACGGCAGGTCCACGCCCCGGCGATCCAGTTCTCCCTGAATGACCCGGGTCACCTGGTCTGCCGTACCTACCGGCACGGTTGATTTGTCCACAATGACGGCATATTGGGTCATGTGCATCCCGATCTGCCGGGCCACTTCCAGCACGTAGGTCAGATCAGCGGACCCGTCCTCTCCGGGCGGGGTGCCCACGGCAATGAAAAATATTCCGCAGTCTTCAACCGCTTCCGCCAGACGGGTCGTGAACTGCAGCGTACCGTCCACCAGGTTTTCCCGGACTATTTTTTCCAGACCCGGCTCATAAATGGGCAGGTCCCCCTTTTTCAGCAGGTCGATCTTTTTTGCGTCAATGTCCACACAGGTGACCTGGCTGCCCATTTCTGCAAAGCAGGCCCCGGTGACCAGGCCCACATACCCGGTGCCGATAATTGTCAGTTTCATAAAATGCTTCCCGTCTGTCTTTTTTTAATTGAAAGTGATGTCCATATAAATGGCAGGTTCTGTATTAATACAAACCCAAAGATAATTCAACCTGTTCCCGCATTTGCCCGGTGCCGGTCAACAACACCCGGTGCCGGTCACGTGCTGCCAGACATATTGACAAGTGCACGCATTGCATTTATCCTGCCATATTATGACCACACATACCCCTGTACAGCTCAAAGACTATGCCCCGCCTGAGTTTCTCATCGATCAGGCGACCCTTGTTTTCGACATTCAGCCCGAACAGACCCGGGTGACATCCACTTTGACGATCCGCCGGAATCCGGATACGCCCCGGACCGGATCCTGTTTGTCCATGGACATGGGAGCCTATGAGATCCGGTCCGTTTCCCTGGACGGCCGGCCCCTGTCCGACGCACAGTTTGAAGCGGACGGCACACGGTTTGTCGTGCCGGATGTGCCGGACCGGTTTACCCTGGAAATTCAGAACCCCCTTTTTCCGGAAAAAAACACCCGGCTGGAAGGACTGTATCGATCCAACCGGATTTACTGCACCCAGTGCGAGGCCGAAGGGTTCCGCCACATCACCCCTTTTTTGGACCGGCCCGATGTCATGGCCACATATGCCTGTACCATCATGGCGGACAAAACCGCCTGTCCGGTACTGCTGTCCAACGGCAATCCGGTGGACCAGGGGGACCTGCCGGACCACCGCCATTATGTGACATGGGAGGACCCGTTCAGAAAACCGTGCTATCTGTTCGCCCTGGTGGCAGGTGACCTGTCCTGTATCGAATCGGTCTTTACCACAAAATCCGGCAGACAGATCGTGTTGAAAATTTTTGCGGAACCGGAAAACATCGACAAGTGTCATCATGCCATGGCCTGTCTCAAACAGGCGGTCAAATGGGATG
>JAABTO010000102.1 GCA_011389835.1 Desulfotignum sp.
CCTGGTCCGTATCGAATCCCAGCAGCTTGTGCAGGGTGAACGCTTTTTTTCCCGTGGTTTCGGCGAGTCGCCGGGCCGCCCGGCCCGTAGGGGCTGCCAGCACCACGGTGAGGCGCCGGCGCCTGAACACCTGGCACAGGGCCCGCACCAGGGTGGTTTTGCCGGTGCCGGGGCCGCCGGTGATCACGGAGATTTTTCTGGCCATGACCTGGCACACGACATCCAGCTGTTCGTCCGACAATTCCACTGCCATGCCGGACAGCACCTGCTCCAGAATCTCTTCCCGGTCCATCAGAGGATCCGGCACCGGCAGGGTCAGCAAAGCACTGATCCGGTCGGCGATGCCCTTTTCCGCTTCATACAGGCGGGTCAGATAGATACGGGCTTCCCAGATCCGGATCTCGTTTTTTTGGTTCAGGGTATCCAGGGCCGGATCGAACAGATCCGGGTCCACCCCGGCCAGACGGGCACAGGCGGTAAACAGCTCCTCTTTCAGAGCATAGACATGGCCGTCTGATTCAAAGGCCAGCAACTGGCAGAGCAGACAGGCGGACAGGCGGGCGGGATCGGTTTTTGCCACCCCTTTGACCCGGGCGATCGAATCGGCGGCCGCAAATCCGATAACCGGGATATCAATGGCGATGCGGAAGGGATCGGTTTCCAGAATGGTCATGGCACCGGCCCCATAGGTTTTGAGAATCAGGCCGGCATGGGCCACGTTCACATGGTTTTCCTGGAGAAACTGCATGACCCGGCGCACCGCGTGATGGGTATTCCAGGCTTTGACGATCACCTGTTGCTTGGCTTTGCCGATGCCGGTGACTTCCAGAAGCTTTTCCGGCTGATTTTCAATGATCTCCAGTGTCTGATCCTGGAACCGGTCCACGATACGGTCGGACAGGGATTTACTGATCCCCTTGATCATGCCCGATCCCAGATACCTGCGGATCCCGGACACCGTGGCCGGCAGCGTGACCTCGTAGGATTCCGCCTTGAACTGATCCCCGTATTTCGGATGGGACGCCCACTGGCCTTTCAACGTCAGGGTTTCGCCTTCCGCCACCCCGGCCAGGTGTCCCACCACGGTGATGGGGTCTTTGATCTTTTCCACCCGGATGCGGCACACCGTGTACTGATTGTCCGGATTCTGGTATGTGAGGCGGGACAGGACCCCTTTGATGGTGATCATTCCGCCACGGCAAAGGCCTGGTCAAACCCGTCTTTTTTCACAAGATTCTCACTGAACCGTTCCGCATCCTTGAGACTGGAAAACCGGCCGACCCGGACCCGGTAGAACCGGCCCCGGTGATCTTCATGCACCACGATATGGGCGTTGACATAGGATTTGGACAGGTTGTTTCGAAACCGATCGGCATTGGCCTTTTCCTGAAACGCACCCACCTGAACCGTAAAATTTCCGGTCCAGTAATCCAGTTTTCTGAACGCCACCGGCTCTTTCTGGTCATATGCCGTGGCCGCCCCCAGGGCCCTGATCCGGACCCGGGCCGTGCCGGAGCCCACCATGTCGATTTTTCCGGCGCCGGTATAGGACAAGTCGATAATCCGGCCGGTGACAAACGGCCCCCGGTCATTGACCCGCACCTTGATCTTTTTGCTGTTGTCCAGATTGTACACCTCCACCCAGGTGTTCATGGGCAGGGTCTTGTGGGCCGCGGTCATGGCATACATATCATAGGTTTCCCCATTGGCGGTTTTCCGGCCGTGGAATTTTTTGCCGTACCAGGAGGCGATGCCGGTCTGGACAAATCCGTGGGCACTGGCAATGGGCGTGTACCGCTTTCCCATGATCGTGTAGGGCCGTTGTGTGGCAGGGGGTTTTCCTGTTTTTTTTTGGGACGGCGGCTCAAAGCGTTTGTCCGGCTGGGGCGAATCAATGGATTTGGCACATCCGGCACACAAGACACACAACAGATAAAGGCCAAGCAGCCGAATGCCGATACGCAGAATAGGGGAATAAACAGTTTTCATGGGTCCAGGGCGTGTGAAATAATTTTTTCCATGTTATCGGTAAAAACAATGCTCATCTGATCCTGGATGTGCCTGGGCACATCCTCCATATCCTTCTGATTCTGCAAGGGGAGAATCACCGACTTGACACCGGCCCGGTGGGCCGCAATGATTTTTTCCTTGACGCCGCCCACCGGCAGCACCTCCCCCCTGAGGGTGATCTCACCGGTCATGGCTATGCGGGGCCGCACCTTCCGGCCGGAGATCAGCGAGACCAGCGCCACCAGCATGGTGACCCCGGCCGAAGGACCGTCCTTGGGAATGGAGCCGGCCGGCACGTGCACATGAATGTCATGGGTGTCGAAAAATGTGTCATCCACCTTCAGTTTTTCGGCATGGGACCGAATGAAACTCAGGGCCGTGGCAGCGGATTCCTTCATCACCTCTCCCAGCTGGCCGGTGAGGGTCAGCTCCTTGCCCCCTTTCATGGCCACCGCCTCCACGAACAGGATCTCCCCGCCCACCGGGGTCCAGGCCAGGCCCACCACCACGCCGGGGGCGTGGATGCGCTGGGCCAGATCTGGCACATACTGCACCGGCCCGAGATATTCATGCAGGTCATCCTGGCGGATCACCAGGCTCTGGGCCTGGAATTCAGCGATTTTCGTGGCCACCCCCCGGCAGATGGTGCCGATCTGGCGTTCCAGATTGCGCAGGCCGGATTCCCGGGTATAACCGGAAATAATTTTTTTGACCGACCCGGGGGTGAACCGGATCTGACCGGCGGTCAGCCCATGGGCCTCCCGCTGTCTGGGAATCAGGTACCGGGTGGCGATTTTGTGCTTTTCATCTTCGGTGTATCCGTTGAGTTCCAGCACCTCCATACGGTCCCGCAATGGCGGCGGAATGGTGTGCAGCACATTGGCGGTGGTCAGAAACATGACATCGGACAGGTCGAATGCGACATCCAGATAATGATCGGTAAATGAATTGTTCTGCTCCGGGTCCAGCACTTCCAGCAGGGCGGATGAAGGATCGCCTTTGTAGGAAGAATCCAGCTTGTCGATCTCGTCCAGCATGAACACCGGATTTTTCTTTCCGGCCTTTCGGATGTTCTGAATGATCCGGCCGGGCAACGCCCCCACATAGGTTCTTCGGTGTCCCCGGATCTCGGCCTCATCCCGCACGCCCCCTAAAGAAATCCGGACAAATTCCCGGCCCAGGGCCTTTGCAATGGACCGGCCCAGAGAGGTTTTGCCGGTGCCGGGAGGACCGGTGAAACACAGAATCGGGCCTTTGGAGTTTTTCTTGAGTTTCCGGACCGCCAGAAATTCCAGAATCCGCTTTTTGGGTTTTTCCAGCCCGTAATGGTCCTGATTCAGGATGCGCCGGGCAGATCTGATATCCAGGACATCTTTGGATGCCTCGTGCCAGGGCAGGCTGGTGAGCCAGTCCAGATAAGTGGATGCCACCACATACTCGGACGAGGATGCATGCATGCGGGACAGCCGCTGCAGTTCTCTTTCCGCTTCTTTTTCCGCTTCTTCCGACAGATGGCTTTTCTGAATCAATGCCCGGTATTCACGGATTTCCACGCTTTCGGTATCGTTTTCCCCCAGTTCTTCCTGGATGGCCTTGAGCTGCCGCCTCAGATAATACTCCCGCTGCTGCTTGTCCATGTCTTCCTTGACCTGGTTCTGGATGCGGGAGCCCATCTCCAGAATTTCCAGCTGGTCATTGACCAGGCGGGTGACTTTTTTCAGGCGCTGGTTCACATTGAGCATTTCCAGCACTTTCTGTTTTTCCTCGACCGGTGCGTTGATGGTGGAGGCGACCATGTCGGCCAGGACATTGGGCTCCTGAAGCGACTTGATCATGTGGGCCATCTCTCCGGGCAGTCCGGGGGACAGATTGACGATTTTTTCGTACTGTTCAGCGATATTGGCCATGAGTGCCCGGTTTTCCACCGTCCGATCCTGGTTTTTGCAGGTCAGCACTTCGATTTCCGCCTGAAGATAGGGCTTGCCCTGGAGAAACCGTACCGTCTTGAACCGGTTCAGCCCCTGGATCAGCAGCTGGGCTTTTTCATCTTCCATCTTGGACATTTTCAGGATCATGGCCACCGTTCCGATGCGAAACAGTTCCTCGGCCCGGTGTTTCGACCCAGGGTCCGGTTTTCTGGAAAGAATCAGGCCCAGCATCCGGGAGCCGGCCATGGCTTCATCGATCAGGTCGATGGCTTCTTTCTGGATCAATACCAGCGGCAGCACCATTTTGGGAAACAGATTGGTGTCCACAATGGGAAGAATGGGTAGCGTACCGGGAATATCATTGGTGGAGATGGCAGCGGCGGAATGTCGGATATCATCCATGTATACCCCTTTGAATGAACAGGAACGCTAGATGAAATCCATGGACAGATCATGCGCCGGCTTGTAATTTTCCGAGAACAGTTTCCCCAGTGTCAGTTGAAGAAAACCGTTGTCAAACACGGCAGACACCTTTTCCACGTCGATCATGCAGGGAAGATACAACACCCGCTCGAACTGGCCGAACTGAATTTCAGCCAGCCGGTAGGTGGCCGCCGGGTCCAGCCGGGTGGTTTTCCTGTTTCCTGAAATTTTGACCGCTTTGTTGCTGACATCGATCACGATATCCTGCTTTTGTACCCCGGCGATCTCCGCCTGAATCACGATCTGGTTTTGGGTCTCGAAAATATCCATCTGGGGTTTCCAGATCCGCTTTGAAAAACAGAACATGGGATTTACGGATTGAAACATGTCTTGAAATGATTTTTCATCGGTTTCGTACGTACCGAGATTGCTGCCGAAACGAATCTCTATATGTTCCATAAAAAACTCCTGCAGATGGTGTTCATATACACATATGATCAAAGTGCAAAATAGCATCCAGCCATAAAATTGTAAAGCGCAATAAAATTATTCCGGTTTCCGGGTCTTGAAATCCGGGCCAATGGGTGATATGGGACATGCATGAACACCTCGATTCAACAGACCGCCTTGATCACCGGGGCATCCAGAGGCATCGGCCGGGCCATTGCAAAAAATCTGGCGGACCGGGGCATCTTTGTGTATCTCAATTTCCGGTCCGATGACACCGGGGCCCGGAACACGCTTAACGACATTCATTACCAGAACGGCCACGGCGAGCTGCTCCGGTTCGACGTGACCCGCCAAAACCAGTGTAACGATGCCGTGGCCTTTGTTATCAAACAGCGCGGCCGTCTGGACATTCTGGTGAACAACGCCGGGATCCGGGACGACCACTTGTTTGCCATGATGAAAAAACCGGCCTGGGAAACCGTGCTGGACACCCATTTGAACGGGTTTTATCACCTGACCCGGCCGGTGGTGCGTCAGATGATCAAGCAACGATTCGGCCGGATCATCAATATCAGCTCCGCCGCCGGCCAGGTAGGCAATGCCGGCCAGGTCAACTACAGCACGGCCAAGGCCGGCATCATCGGCGCCACCCGGGCACTGGCCAAGGAGATCGCCAGCCGGGGCATCACCGTAAATGCCGTGGCACCGGGATTTATACACACCGATATGGTGGCGGGCCTGGATCTGGAAAACATCAAGAAACAGATCCCGGCCGGACGTCTGGGACACCCTGAAGAAGTGGCCCATGTGGTCGGTTTTCTGTGTTCTGAACAAGCCGGTTATGTCAATGGTCAGGTGCTCGGCGTCAACGGCGGCTTGATATAAGATCGATGTCCGTTCTCTACGGATATTTTCCAGCCATGGTGAGCGGGCTGCTGCTCACCTTGAGCTTTCCTGACGTACATCTTTACTGGCTGGGCTTCATCGCCCTGGCGCCCCTTATCGTCTGTCTCGACACCCTGACGGCCCGGCAGGTGTTGGTTGCCGGATTTGCTGCCGGATTCATTCATTTCATCACCCTGATCTACTGGATTGTTCCCACGCTGTCCACCTTTGGCGGGCTCCATCCCATATTGGCGGTGGCCGCACTGATACTTCTGTGTCTGTATCTGGCTGTGTACCCGGCCCTGTTCGCATTTGGGCTCAACAAACTGGCGCCGCCCCCGCTGCTGATGCCGCTGGCCGCCGCCTGCCTCTGGACCGGGCTGGAATGGGTGCGAACCCACCTGTTTACCGGTTTCCCCTGGGGACTTCTGGGATACAGCCAGGCCGAAAACCCCTGGCTGGTTCAGATCGCGGACATCACCGGCGTGTCCGGTATCTCGTTTGTTCTGGTGTTATGCAGCGCCCTGGCGGCCATGGTATGGCAACTAATCATGACCCGCCGGCATACCGGACAGTCCATGCGAAAGGTCCCGGTATGGATCAGCGCCGGTTACACCCTGATGGTTCTGGCCGCCGCCTTCGGATATGGGGCATACCGAATTGCCCAGGTGGAAAAACAGATGGCTCAGGTCCCGGCCACCCGCCTGGCCATCATTCAGGGAAATATTGCGCAGCACATGAAATGGGATCTGGCGTTCCGCAAAAACACCATTGAAAAATACGGCACCTTGTCCCTGGATGCGGCCCGGTTTCAACCGGACCTGATTATCTGGCCGGAAACCGCGCTGCCCTTTTATTACGGACATGACACCCTGCTTTCCAACCAGGTGGACCACTATATCCGCAAGACCCGCACCCATTTTCTGATCGGCACTCCGGCGGTGGACACATCCCATGACCCTGTCCGATATTTCAACCGGGTAATCATGCTCGATCCTCTGGCACTGCCAAAAGGGCAGTACGACAAAACCCATCTGGTGCCCTTCGGCGAATACGTGCCGTTTCAAGACCTTTTGTTCTTCATTGAAAAACTCACGGCCGAAGCCGGCAATTTTTCCAGAGGAGCTCCGGCTTTTACCCCCCTGGCATTCAAGGATCATCACACCGGGGTATTGATCTGTTTCGAAATCCTGTTTCCCGATATTTCCCGGCAGTTTGTCAACAACGGGGCCGACCTGCTGACCACCGTGACCAACGATGCCTGGTTCGGACACACATCCGCAGCGGCCCAGCATTTTGCCATTGCCGTGCTCAGGGCCGTGGAAAACCGCCGGAGCGTGGCCCGGGCCGCCAACACCGGCATCTCAGGATTCATCGATCCCACGGGCCAGGTGTCCGACACGACCGCCCTGTTCACCGATGCCGTGATTGCCCGATCCATGCCGGCCCTCACCCGTATCACGTTTTATACCCGGTATGGAGATCTGTTCGCCGGTATCTGTCTTATTGCATTGGGCATGGGTTTTGTGGTAAAAATCAGTCAACATTTCAAAAGGAGGCATCACCCATGAACACCGACTTAAAACAAACCCTGTCATCATTGACCACCAAAACCGACCGTCTCAAGGAGTATCTTTGACCTGCCGGTCAAGGAAAAACGCTTAAAGGAACTCGAATTTATCAGTGCCCGGCCCGATTTCTGGGATGACCCGGACAAAGCCACGGCCATGCTCAAAGAACAGACCCGGCTGTCCGAGCTGATTGACCAGTGCCACTCACTTTGCAGTGAAATTGAAGACGCCCGGGTTCTGCTGGAAATGGCCCATGAGGAAGCGGACAAGGAAGCGGAAGCAGATGTGGCCCGGCAGCTGGCAGACATTGAAAAAAAAATCAAGCAATTCTCCCTGGATATCACCCTGGACCATGAAGATGATGCCAGAGACGCGCTGGTGTCCATCAATGCCGGGGCCGGGGGCACCGATTCCCAGGACTGGGCCGAGATGCTGTTCCGCATGTATTCGCGGTGGATCGACAAAAAAGGGTATCACATGACCCTGATCGACCTGCAGCCCGGGGATGAGGCCGGCATCAAGGGTGTCACTTTCAAGGTGGCGGGAAAAAACTGTTTCGGGTTCATGAAAGTGGAATCCGGGGTCCACCGGCTGGTGCGCATCTCCCCGTTCAATGCCGGGGGCAAGCGCCACACATCCTTTGCCTCGGTGTTCGTGTATCCGGACATCAAGGACGATATCCAGATAGAGATCGATGACAAAGACCTGCGCATCGATGTGTTCCGGGCGTCCGGAGCCGGGGGCCAGCACGTGAACAAAACCAGCTCGGCGGTGCGCATCACCCATCTGCCCTCGGGCACCGTGGTTCAGTGCCAGCAGGAACCGTCCCAGCACAGGAACAAGGAGATCGCCATGAAGGTGCTCAAATCCCGTCTCTATCAGCTGGAAAAACAAAAACAGGACCAGAAGATGCAGTCGTTGCACGACGGCAAGGACGAGATCGCCTGGGGCAGCCAGATCCGTTCCTATGTGCTGCACCCTTACCGGATGGTCAAGGATCACCGCACCGACCATGAGATCGGAGATGTGGACCGGATCCTGGACGGAGACCTGGATGACCTCATCGAAGGGGTACTCATGTCCTGATCATGGACCCGATGGCCATCATAGACAAATATTATCCTTCGGGATCCGCGCTGAACCGCATCCTGGTGGACCACAGCCGGCAGGTGGCGGGAAAAAGCCTGGAAATCGCCCGGAACCTGGCTGATCCGGACCTGGATCTGGACTTTATCGAACAGGCGGCCATGCTTCACGATATCGGCATCTTTCTGACCGCATCCCCAAAAATCGGCTGCACTGGAAATGCCGCTTATATCTGCCACGGGGTTCTGGGCAGAGACCTGCTGGACAAAGAGGGCCTGGACCCGGCCTACGGCCTTGTGGCCGAACGTCACACCGGCGCCGGCATCAGTATCGATACCATTTTACGTCACGCTCTGCCGCTGCCCCGGCGGGACATGGTACCCAGAACGTTGACGGAAAAAATCATCTGCTGTGCAGACAAGTTTTTTTCCAAAACCGGGCCGGCCCGTCACCGCCCCCGGACCGTCCGCCGGATTCTGGCGGATCTGGCGGCCATCGATCCGGAACATGCCCACCGGTTCGCCCGGTGGGCAAAGGCGTTCAACCTCTCGCCGGCCGGTTAGAGAATCTGTTTCAAAAACAGCTTGGTCCGGTCATGGTCGGGGTTTTTATAAAATTTTTCCGGGGTGCCTTCTTCGACAATCATGCCCTCGTCCATGAAAATCACCCGGTCTGCCACCTCCCTGGCAAAGCCCATTTCATGGGTGACGCACACCATGGTCATACCCTCTTTAGCCAGGGTTTTCATCACCTCCAGCACCTCGCCGATCATCTCCGGATCCAACGCTGAAGTGGGTTCGTCAAACAGCATGATCTTGGGATCCATGGCCAACGCCCTGGCAATGGCCACCCGCTGCTGCTGGCCTCCGGACAGATTGGACGGCCAGGCCTTGGCTTTGGCGGAGATGCCCACCTTTTCCAGGAGCATCCTGGTTTTTTCCTCCCGCTCCTTTTTGGGCCTTTTTCTCACCAGTTTCTGGGCCAGAGTCACATTGCCCTGAACGGTCAGGTGGGGATACAGATTAAAGGACTGAAACACCATGCCCATTTCCGCCCGGACGGTGTTGATATTGGTTTTGGGATCGAAAATATCCACACCGTCCACCAGGATCTGACCGCGCTCCGCAGTTTCCAGGCGATTCAGGCACCGCAGAAACGTGCTTTTCCCGGATCCGGACGGACCGATGACCACCACCACCTCACCGGCCTCGATTTTATTGGACACATCCACCAGGGCCTTGACCTCATGGGGGACATAAAATGTCTTGTAAATACTTATAACATCAATCATTTGGTGGCTGTCCTCCTTTCCAGATACTGGACACACATGGAAAGCGTAAAGGTCATGAGCAGATAGAGGATGGCACACAATATCCACAATTCAAAAGTCTGTAGACTTGTGGTAATCCCTTCCCGGGTGGCCTTTGTCAGTTCCCGGATGGAAATCAGACCCAACAGGGAGGAATCCTTGATCAGGTTGATGAACTGGCCAGCTAATGGCGGCAGGATGGTTTTCAACGCCTGGGGCAGGATAATATGAAACATACACTGAAAATAGGTCATACCCGAAGACCGGGCTGCCTCCACCTGCCCGGGATGGATGGCTTCAATCCCGGCTCTGACGATTTCCACCACATAGGCGCCGGTGAAAATGGACAGGGCCATGACCCCGTACCATTGGGGATCAAGCTTGGGAATGCCGTTCATCAGCAAAATTTTGTTCATGGTGGTGCCCAGAACAAAATAAAAGATCATGATCTGCACCAGCAAAGGAGAGCCCCGGATAATTTCCACGTAAGTGATGGCCGACCACTTGAGCACCGGGGTATCCGAGACCCGGGCCACCCCGCCGATGATCCCCAGTATGATCCCGAAAATAGTAGCTAGGAACGAAATTTTCAGGGTCACCCACAAGCCTTTGGCCAAGATACCGGGCTTCCAACCTCCCTCATACGATGCAACGATATCACCTGGAGACACCATATCCCCTTCAATCCAGTCAAACGAATCTTTGGGAACGGTATAGGTTCTTGTGCCGGCATCCGTTGTGACAGTGATATCCTTTTTGTCCCTGTTGTCGACAATGGTGTCGATTTCTCCATATCCTTCCGCATACAGGGTAATGGTAGATTTATACATGAAGTACTTTGGCACCTTGAACCAGCGCCAGTGATAATCCACGGCCACCGTGGCATAATACACGGCACCGATGACCATGAACAGCAGAACAAGAAAACCGCACACCGACAGAACATAGGCAATGGGGTTGCTCAAGCGTTTGATGTTGGATACGTTTTGTTCCATATGTCTAACCTTACAAAACAGGCCGGCAGAATAGATCTTCTGCCGGCCCGGATTCATTCAAAGTTCCTGATACAATGGTGACAAACCCACTTAATTCTGCAGGTCTTTCTGCCATTCATTGGATTTGATCCATTTGTCATAGGACTGCTGCCATCTGCCGTCATTTTTGTACTGGCGGATGAAGTTGTTCAAAAAGTTCAGGAAATCAGGATCCCCTTTTCTGACCGCCATGGCCAGGGGTTCAAACGTGAAGGGTTCTGTCAGGGCAACCGTTTTTCCGGCACCGTGCTGGGCCTGCATGATCTCGATCAGGGGAAGGTCATAGACCGTGGCATCGGCATTGCCCTGAATCACTTCCATGACCGCTTCGGTTTCCACCTCAAAGCTCTTATAATTGGCCCGGGGGATCATTCTCTTGACGGCCTGCTCTCCCGTGGTGCCCAGTTTGGAGGTGATGGTATACTTGGGGTCATTGAGGTCTCTGTAGGATTTGACAACGCCCTCATGCTTTTTGTTCAGCAGAATGGCCTGGCCCACGACAATGTAGGGATCGGTAAAATTGACGGCCAGGTTCCTTTCCTGGGTACAGGTCATACCGGAAATGATAATATCAAACTTGTTGGTGATCAAAGAGGGGATAATGCCGTCCCACGCGGTGTTCACTGGCGTATATTTGACCCCCATGGCCTTGGCCAGCTGTTTTCCCATGTCAATGTCAAATCCGATGTATTGCCCCTTGGTGTTGGTCATTTCAAATGGAAGGTAACCGGATTCAAATCCAATCCGGATTTCCCCGGCCTTGACAATGGATTCAAGGGTTGATT
>JAABTO010000357.1 GCA_011389835.1 Desulfotignum sp.
GGGATGGCCGAACACCAGCGATGACCCAAAGTTGTTCATGGCGGAAAGTGTGATTCCCATCTGGTTTGCCATAAAAATATCATTGGCTGCAAACGGGTTGTGGGTCTTGATCACCGCCACGTCTCCCATTTTTATGCCCGCCTTGTCCAGGGCCATCTGGGCCGCCGGCACCACGGCCATGGCCATGAACCCCTTTTTTGCCCGGCTGTATCCATAAGACACCACCCTGGCATCCAGTTCCGGGTTATGGCTCATTCGGGCCGCCTGCTTTTTAGTGGTCACGATCAGGCCGCAGCTGCCGTCCGCCGGATGGGTCTGGGACCCGAAAGTATGAACCCCGTCCGGCAGTACCGGCCGCAATCCGCCCAGGCCTTCCGCTGTGGTGGGCATGATGCCTTCATCTGCTTCCACGGTCACGGTTTTCTTTTTGGACATCTGCAGGGTCACCGGAAACATATACTGTTTCTGGAATGCCCGGTCATGGGCCAGGGCATCCTGGTACTGGGCATACCGCATCAAGGCCACCTCGTCACACTGTTCTCTGGTGATACCGGCTTCCTTTGCCACGTTTTCTGCCGTCTGAATCATGGCATTTTTCGCCCAGGGGTCATGATTGAACTGGTCCATGACCCAGTTTTCACTGATCACCTGGCCGCCGGGCCCGTTGGGATTAGGCCAGACCGTATGGGGGCCGTTGGAGCACCGGTCCGTCATCAGGGTAAATACACAGGCATAACACCCGGTTTCGATGCCCATGGCCGCCTGGAACACGGCCGTGGTGGAGGTGGAGCAGGCCTGGGACAGCCAGGCACCGGAGATGGTGTCCGCTCCCAGCAATGCCGCGGCCCAGGGGCCCCCGTAAAAGATATGGGGCTGACCCACCGTGGCCCCCAGGATCAGGTAGTCAAAATTTTCCGGGCCGATGGTCCGGGATGCCATCCAGGATCTGGCTGTGGCCGCCCCCAGCACAATGGCATGCTGGTTGGCAAAACTGCCCTGCCACCTTGCAAACGGTGAAGAATAATACCCTTTGTATGGAATGAACGCTTGGGTCAGCATACGGATGTTTCCTGAACATGAGAGAGTTGAATCATGATATCGGTCACCGGTTGTATCGGTGCAGAATCGCTTCCAGCACCGAACCGCCGACCGCCCTGGCCTTTTCTGAAACGGTATCAAAGGATGCCGCAGCCCCCCGGGGATCGATATCCCCGATCTTGCACTGCACCGGGACCCGGGTCTGGTTGCGTATCAGGCCCCGGACCATGCCGTCAATCGAGGCGGTCACCGGCATCTGGTCCACATGCCCCAGGACCTGGTCTGTTGTCACCAGATCCCCGATAGCACAGGCCGCGGTAAACACACCGGCACACGGGGCCCGCAAAACCCGTTCCAAAGACACCCCGCTGATGGTACCGGGAATGCCGGTATCTGCCTGGGCCGGCCCATTTTTTATGATCCGGCCCAGGTCATGGCCCCGGTTGGTCTCGATGACACAGTGCACATCCTCTCCGGCACAAAAACCCGGCCCCAGCCCGATGACCATGGGGGCTTCCCCCATATCCGTGCCCAGATTTTTTTTGGCGATAATGGCATCGATCACCACATGGGGGGTAAGACCCGTAATCACGGACCAGGCGGGATCCACCAGCACCGGGACTTCCCCGGCCTCCCAGATCCGGGTAATAGCTGAAGACGTATCTGACTTGCGGGCGGTGATGCCTTCCACCGTGATGGTGCCGTCATACACGGCCTCGCAGAAACTCACACACCGCCTGACCGCCATGGGCATGTCCGTTTCCAGCATCACCAGATGCCGGAAATTGGCTCTGAACAGCCGGCAGGCCAGACCGGTGGCCATCTCCCCGGCCCCCTTGATCACGATGACCAGGTCCCTGAGGGCCGGCAAATGATCTCTCCTGTTCATTTATTCGCCTGCCGCTTTTCCCGGATGGCCGCCACAATCTTGTCCGGGGTCAACGGAAAACTGTCCATATACATGCCAATGGCATTGGAAACCGCCCCGGCATAGGCCTGGGCCGCAGACATGGCAATGGACATGCCCGCCTCTTTAGCACCGTAGGGTCCCCGGGGATCGACGGATTCCACGATGATACCGGTAATTTCGGGCATATCACAGGCCAGGGGCACCTTGTACTCCAGCATGGTGGGGTTCAGACACCGTCCCTCCCGCCAGTCATGGTATTCGGTGAGCATGCCCCCCTGCCCGCCCATGGCCACGGATCCTTCAAACTGCCCTTCCAGGACCAAAGGATTCAACGCCTTGCCCACATCCTGGCAGGCCACGGCATTGAGCACGGTCACCCGGCCGGTGTCCGGGTCCACCTTCACCTCGATGATGGTGGTGCCGAAAGAAAACGCCTCGCACATCTGGCCATAGGGGTTGGATACCCATTCGCGCTTCATGTCCACTTTGGGCCAGTACCCGCCCTCTGCATTCACCGAGGTGAAGTTAAGCAAAGCCACCCGCACGGTCTTTTTGATGGACACGGATTTTTCCGGATCATCGGTCACATAGATCATCCGGTTTTTGGCAGTCAGTTTGTCCGGATCGGTCTTCAAAATTTTTGCCGCCACATGGAACAGTTTTTG
>JAABTO010000358.1 GCA_011389835.1 Desulfotignum sp.
ATTGTCGTTATTACTGCCGGCCGGTGTCAGGCCCTGAAGCGGACCGGTTCTCAGGCAGGCAAACGAAATCCGCCCGGGCCGACTTTCCAGGTGCCGTCTTCCTTGACTGCGGTGACCGTGGCCTCGAATTCATGTTCTTCGAGCAGACCGAAAACATATCCCACAATCCGGTAAAGGGGATTGATGCTGCGGATCATGACCGCTGAAAATTCGATGACGGCCGTGTCTTCATTTTCTTCGACCACCCGGGTTTTCATGAGCAGGGGCCGCATTTTCAGATATGCCATCTCAAGGCCCCGTTCAGCGGCATCCTGTTCTTTCAGCCGGAAAAACATGTCCACGCGGTTGACATCATTTTCATTGTACAGGGCCTCCCGGCTCAGGTAGTTTGCCATGTCCGCATCGAGCATGAAATAGTTGCGGGCAAAGCTTTTGACCGCCTCTTCCGGAGAATCCGCTGACGCCGCCAGGGCCGGCGGGGCATAAAGGCACAGGGCCATGGACAGAACAATGAGCGGCAATATCGATCTGAAGCAGTTTTTCATCGGTTGCGTCTCCCTTGATTAAATAGTTGGTTCAGTGTCTTTTTATGTCGCTTTTTCATAGCAGAGAACGGGTCAATGTTCAACTGATTTCAACACCCAAAGATTTGAAACCAGTGGAATTGAAACCAAAGCCACCCGAAACGCAGGATTCCGGGTCCGGAGAACCCGGCCGGCAGGCGGGCCCGATCACATCAGGGAATAGGGATCCACGTCAATGCCCAGGGAGACTGCCCGGTTGCGCTGAAAATCCGGATGATCCAGCAGGCCTTGGACCAGGGCCCGGATCTGTTGAAATGAGGGGCTTTTGATCAGAATCTGCCACCGGAACCTTGCCGAGATGCGCTGAATCGGGGCCTCGATGGGCCCCAGGATATCGATATTCCCGGCGGTTGCCGAAGCCGCATCCCGGAGCTGCGTCAACATGTCTGCCGCCGCCAGCGCAGCCTGTGCCACCTTTTCCTTTTTGGGACCGGACAGTTTCACCAGGATCAGCCGTGTGAACGGCGGGTATTTCAAAGCCTGCCGGAACGGAATCTCCCGGTTGAAAAACGCGGTGTGGTCCTGTCGCCTTGCCGCCTCGATGGTGAAATGATCCGGGTTGTAGGTCTGCATGATCACCGTGCCGGGCACCTCTCCCCGGCCGGCCCGTCCCGCCACCTGGGCCAGCAGCTGAAACGTCCGCTCCCCGGCCCGGAAATCGGGCAGGTTCATGGACAGGTCCGCGCAGATCACCCCCACCAGGGTGATGGCGGGAAAGTCATGGCCCTTGGCCAGCATCTGGGTGCCCACGATCAGGTCCACGGTGCGGTTCCGGATGCTTTTGAGCACCGCCAGGGCACTGCCTTTTCTGGCTGTGGAATCCTGGTCCATGCGGGCCAGCCGGGCATCGGGAAACATGGTCTTGAGAAGGGTTTCGATCTTTTCCGTGCCGAACCCGAAATTTTTGACCGCTTTTTTGCCGCAGGCCGGACAGGCCGTGGATTCCGGCAGGCAGAACCCGCACAGATGACATTTGTACAGATGCGCGCCCAGATGCAGGGTCATGGTGACATCGCAGTGCCGGCACTGGAGCGGCTGGTTGCAGGCGCTGCACGCCGGAAACGAGGCAAATCCCCGGCGGTTCAGAAAGATCAGGGCCTGGTTCCCCGCCTCCAGGCAGGCCCGGATGGCTCTGGCCAGTTCCGGGGTGATGATCCGGTCCATGGGCGGGGCATTGCTGTATTTTTTCAGGTCCACCAGGGTGATCTGCGGCAGGGCATGGTTGTTGACCCGGTGATGAAGATCCAGCTGGCGGAACCGGCCGGTCCGGACATTGTGGCTGGTCTGCACCGACGGGGTGGCCGATCCCAGCACCACCGGGCAGGCGCACAAACGGGCCCGCACCATGGCCAGGTCCCTGGCGTTGTACCGCAGGCCGCTCTCCTGCTTGTAGGACCCGTCATGCTCCTCATCCACAATGATGACGCCGATGTTGTCAAAGGGCGCAAAAATGGCGGACCTGGCCCCGATCACAATGGCGACTTTGCCGGTGGCGATGTTGTGCCACTGGTCCAGGCGCTCCCCTTGAGAAAGCATGGAATGGATCACCGCGATCCGTTCCCCGAACCGGGCTCGGAACCGCCGCTCGGTCTGGGAGATCAACGCGATCTCCGGCACCAGCACGATGGCGGACTGTCCCCGGTCCACGGCATCTGCCACCAGGCGCAGATACACCTCGGTTTTGCCGGATCCGGTCACCCCGGACAGCAGATAGGGCACAAACCCCTGGTCCAGATGGTCCCGCACCGTGGTCACCGCACTGGCCTGTTCTTTGGTCAGCTCCGGCGGGATGTCGGGTTCCACCGGGTCCCCGAACGGATCTCTGCACACCCGGCGCTGAAACAAGGTGATCAGGCCGTCCTGTTCCAGCAGTTTGACCAGTCTCGGGGCCGTGGGCACCTGAGCGCGCAGGGCCGTCAACGAGATCTCTTTTTTCTGTTCGACAATGGACAGGATCTCCCGCCGTTTCAAGGACAGTTTCTTCTCCGGGTCCGGCCGGGTGTCACCTGAGGAAATAAATGTTTC
>JAABTO010000359.1 GCA_011389835.1 Desulfotignum sp.
GTGCCGGTGTAACAGCATGGGAATATGGGTATGGGTGCCTGTACCTAAAATCAGCGCCGGTTCCGGCGGACCGGGTTGTTTTTTGCCGGGCAGAATGGTGATGAACCTTGCCCAGTCCCGAACAATGCGCCATGCCGTGTAATCAGGCAAAAACACCTCCTGCACCTGGACCGGGGTGAATTCCTCCAACGCCTGGATCAGGCCCCGGGTCTGTTTTACATGTCCGGGCCGTGTATCGTAAAATGCTGTAATGGATAATGGGAGGTGGTGCCGCAAAAAATAAAATCCTTATGTAGTATTGTCTTTCAAATCCGACTGAAAGGTTTGGTTTTCCAGCGGTTGTGCACCCAGAAATACTGGTCCGGACATTGCCTGACCATTGATTCCACAGCAGAGACATAGTTCTGGGTATTGATTTCAATATCCTTGATTGGACAGCCGGTCCTTTGCAGCGGTATTTCAGGCAGGAACCGCATCACATACATATCCTGTTCTTTCACCATAAACACGGGCACCACCGCGGCCCTGGTTCGTAAAACAATTTTTGCCAGACTGTTTTTCGAACAGGCCCGGCTGCCGAAAAAGTCTGTGACCACGCCATTGTACCAGCCGGCATTCTGGTCAAACAGGGTCCCGACAATGCCGCCGTCCCGCAGGATCCGGTCAATTTTTCCGGTTGCCCCTCCCGTGGGGATCATGACCATGCCGAAGCGCTGCCGCATGTCACGCATCAGATGTTCCAGCGGCGGATAATCAAATTTTCGGTAAATTCCGTAAGGGGATTTCATCCCGGCGATTGGCGATGCTGCCACAAAAAGCTCGAAATTCCCCAGATGGCAGGTGAGCAGCAGCACACCGCGATTATTTTGTCTGGCTTTTTCCAGATGAGTCTGTCCTTTGACGGTAAAATACGGGGCCATGGCCTGCTGTGATTTTCTGTAAAACCAGATGGTTTCAAAGGGGATGCTGGCGATGTGTTTGAAAACCGCTTTGGCAAATCTTTCTGCCTGGGATGTGCTGAATTTTTCCGGATACGCGGTTTGAATATTTTCTAAGGCAACGGTTCTGTGGCGTTTGTCCAGCCGGTACCAGACCAGCCCCAAAATATCTGATAAAAAAATCAGCACCTTTCTGGGCAGCATGCCCAGAAAGGTCAATACCAGTTTGATCACCTGGTATGCAATTTTATCTTTCGCGGTCATGTGCCATTTTGTTTGGTTGTAACCGGAGTTAAAACAGGTATTTCCAGATTTTCCAGCCGGGTGAATCATCCTGCCTCTGCCACTGGGGTGTCTGCATCAGGTATTCCGGATTTCTGCGCCGGAGTTCATTGATTTTTGCCTGGCGCTCCTGTTCGATTTTTTCCCAGTCCGCGGTGGTCCGGTCAAACACCTGCTTGTTGATGCCGGCGGCAATGCGGCCCACTTTTTCGATGAGTTCGTCACTGTCTTTGGATTGTTCAAAAAAGGCCATGTACCGTCTGTTTTCGATATCATGCACCATGACATCGATGCTGAAAGAACCGGCCAGTTTCGTGATACTGCCGTCCAGAACCAGGTCGCTGCCGGTCCGTTCCGCCAGCTGGCCAAGGGCCTGGTTTTTGTCTGTGCCGTTCAGACGGGGCAGCATCTCCTGTATCTGTCTTCCGGGGACCACATGCACCTTGTCCGGCCAGGTCAGGCGGGTGTGAAGCATGTTCATGACCCCTTGCTGAATATAGGAAAACGCGTCAGATTCAGCCGCATGAATCGTAAACGGCAGTACGGCAATGGTGGCTGGAAGCCGGACACCGGTTTCATCCATGTCTGCGGCAGCCAGCGCCCTGGCTGCGGGCAGGTGAAGAGAATCCGGTACAATCCCGGGGACCGGAAAAGACAAAATCCAGAAACACAGCACACAGACAAATGGTTTAAAATGCATCACGTTACTTCTCCGATTTGAGTTTGGATTGCAGGATCGGGGTCACGGTTTTGGGATCTGCCTTGCCCCGGGTCTGTTTCATGACCTGGCCCATGAAAAAACTGAACAGTTTGGTTTTTCCGTTCCGAAAGGCGGTCACCTCATCCGGGTTCTGTGCCAGGATGGTATCTATCAGGGCGGTCAGTTCTGTCGTGTCAGTGACCTGTTCCAACCCCTTTTGCCGGACAATGCGCATTGGATCATTCCCGGTTTCAGCCATTTCTTCGAACACGGTTTTCGCGGTTGCGGCGGTGATGGTGTTTGATTCCAGCAGGCCCATGAGCCCGGCAAAATGATCTGCCGATACCGGCGACCGGGTGATATCGATTCCCCGGGAATTGAGCAGGCCCATCAAGGTGGTGGTGATCCAGTTGGCAGTCTGCTTGGCATTGGACAGTTGCATCATGGCTGCCTCGAAAAAATCAGCCAGGTGAATGTCTGCGGTGAGCACCTGTGCATCATATTCCGACAGCTGATACTCGGAGATGAACCGGTCTTTTTTTTCATCCGGCAGTTCCGGCATCTGGTCAGACACCTGCTGGATCCAGTCGCTGTCCACAAGGAGGGGCACCAGGTCCGGATCCGGAAAGTACCGGTAATCATGGGCCTCTTCTTTGCCCCGCATGG